>JBIPMO010000159.1:0-6974 GCA_044369085.1 Phycisphaerales bacterium | reverse complement strand
CCTTGAGGCCGAGCTGGGCAGCGCGGATCGCGCCGACATATCCGGCGGGCCCGCCGCCGATGACGATGAGGTCGTAGTGGGTGGTGGTCACGAGGGGTGGTCCTTGATGGTGAAAGAGGCGACTCGACCGCGCACGACCGGGGGTCCGGGGGCGCGGGGGAGGGGGATTGTAGGGGAGCGGTGCCCGGCGGTCAGGGCAAAGAAAGAGCCCACGGATGAGGGTCCGTGGGCTCCTTGGGCCAGTTGGTCTGTTTGCGGTTTGGAGATCAGCGGCGGCGGCGGGTCGCCGTGAGCGCGCCCAGGACAAAGAGGCCCGCGACCCCGGGGGTCGGGATGATGTTCACGCGATAGGCCAGGAAGACCGTGTCGTTCTCGATCGAGTCGGAGTACGGGATGCTCTGGCCATCGGAGGTCAGCATCACGCCGTTGCGGGTGATGAAGTCGTTGTCGTTGGCGATGAACAGGAAGTAGTCGGTCGGGTCGGCGGTGGCGAGGTCGGGGACGAGCGACATGCCTTCCCATTTTTCAGAGAGGGTGTTGATGTCGCCATCGGGAGCTCCCGCGTTGATGTTGAGGTTCAGCCCGAAGCGGTTCAGGTCGTTCAGGTTCAGCATGTTCAGCGCCTGGACCTGGCTGACGGGGGTGATGCCCGCGACGAGGTTGCCGTTGCTGGCGATCGGCGTGGTGCCGTTGAAACCCGTGCCGATGAGGTTGGTGGCTCCGGTGATATCGGCGAGGATGATGCTCTTGTAGGCAGGGTTGAGGCCAGCGCCAGCGCCAGCGCCGGCGTTGGCGCCGCGGCCGTTGCCATCGCGTGACAGGACCATGAACTGCGTCGGGCTGAGCGCCACGATCTCGCTCTGGGCGGCGGTGGTGTCGAGCCCGCTGCCATCGCCGTTGCGATCAAAGGTGGGGAGCTGCATGACGTAGTGGCCGATCGGGTCGGCGGGCGTTTCGCCCTGGCTCAGGTCGTACACGAGCACGCGGGTGTTGCGCCGGCGGGTCTGGTCCGACCCGGGGCTGTCCTGCACCGCGGCGCTCTGGTTCATCGCGAAAAGGTAGCGGCCATCGGGCGACAGGCTGAGACCCTCCATGCCCTGGTTGGGTCGGCGCCCGGTGGCGGGGTTGGCGAGCGAGCCGAAGAAGGGCGAGTTCGCGGCGTTGCGCGGGAGCAGGGCATTCGGCGGGCTGATGACCCCCTTCAGAACGCCCGCGGAGTCAAAGCGATAGATCGACGATGCGTACTCATCGCTCACGAAGTAGTCGCCGTTGGGGAGCGCGACCAGCCCCTCGGCGTCGATGGCGAGGTTCCCGTTGTTGCGCGGCACCGGGCGACCGAACGCGGTACCGACCTCGGTCCCGGGATCGTTGCCCACCGTCGGGTTGCCGTTCGCTTCCGACAGCAGCGTCAGCCCGCGGTAGTTGAACGAGATCTGGTTCTGCGCCGCACCGTTGCCGGCGGGCAGGGGGGTGAAGCTGAAGTCGAGCTTCTGCACGCGGTTCTGATAGTTGAGGAAGCTGCCGGTCGACGGGTCGTTGCGGCCGCGATCCGGCAGCGTCAGGAACTGACCGGAGTACGAGCCGGTGTTGGAGTCATACGACCACGACCCGGGAGTGACCTGCATCGACGAGACCGAGCCGAAAGTCGACCCCTGGGCATCGAGGAACGCGGGGATGCGCCCCACGCCGACCAGGCCGTGGTTGACGAACTGCGTTCCGTTGAGGCTCGAGTTGATCGGGCCCGGCTGGTTGATGACATTCGGGGTGAGGAACTGCGCGCTGGCGGCCGACCCGCACAGCGCGACAAGGCAGGCGGCAACCGAACCACCGAGATGGGCGTGGCACTTCATGAACGAATACTCCTGATGTGGGTTGAAGACCTCGAACGCGCCGGGCGAGCGCCCCGCGTTCATCTCGCCCAAGGTAGGCGCCGCCTCCCCGCCGCCGGGCGGTGGATTGTGAAGAAGCGGCGAAGAACACGGGAAGAATCGGTGAACCTGCCCAACATGAAAGAGAAGCCCGCGGATCCAGTTCCGCGGGCTTCAAGTTTGACGTTCGTTCCTGATGCAACCGTCAGTGCGCGTGGGCCATCTTGCCCGCGCCCACCACGCCGCGGCCGACGGAGTAGTAGGTGAAGCCGGCCTTGGCGATGTGTTCGGGCTTGTAGAGGTTGCGGCCGTCGAAGATCACCGGCGATGCCATGATCGCCTTGAGTTTCTCGAAGTCGGGGGCCTTGAACTCATTCCAGTCGGTGGAGATGACCAGAGCGTGGGCGCCGCGGACGGTCTCGTAGAGGCCATCGGAGATCTCGAACTGGCCCGGGTTTTCGCGCTCCACGTTCTCGGCGGCGACGGGGTCGTGGGCACGGATCCTGGCGCCCTGAGCCTTGGCCCACTTCATCAGGTCGATGGCGGGGGCTTCGCGGATGTCATCGGTCTGCGGCTTGAAGGCCATGCCCCAGAAGGCGATGGTCTTGCCCGCGAGGCCGCCATCGGCCTTGAAGTGCTTCTCGATCTTGTCCCAGAAGCGCTTGCGCTGGCGCTGGTTGACATCGTGGACGGCCTGCGAGAGCTGCGTGGGGATCTCGCGCTGGCGGCCCATCATGATGCAGGCGAGCGTGTCCTTGGGGAAGCACGACCCGCCGTAGCCCAGCCCGGGATAGAGGAACTGGTTGCCGATGCGCTTATCAGCGCACATGCCCTCGCGGACGCGAGCGATGTCGGCACCGTAGGCCTCGCACAGGTTGGCCATCTCGTTGATGAACGAGATCTTGGTGGCCAGGAAGTTATTGCTCGCGTACTTGACCATCTCGGCCGAGAGCACATCCATGACGTACACGGGGTGCCCCTGGCGGACGAAGGGGTCGTAGAGCTCCTTCATGAGCTCGCCGGTGCGCTGGTCATCGACGCCGACGACGACGCGGTCGGGCTTCATGAAGTCGTTGATGGCGGCGCCTTCCTTGAGGAACTCGGGGTTGTCGGCGACGGAGAAGGGGATGTCGCCGACGATCTTCTTGATCCGCTCGCGGACGGCGTGGGTGGTGCCGACGGGGACGGTGGACTTGACGACCACCACCTTGGGCTGGCCGTTCTTGCCGATGGACTTGATGACGCGGCCGATGTCATCGGCGGCGGCCCAGACATACTTCATGTCGGTGTCGCCGTTGGCCCCGGTGGGGGTGCCGACGCAGATGAAGATCATGTCGGCGTTCTTGAAGGCCACCGCGGGGTCGGTGGTGAAGCGGAGCCGACCGGCGTCGACGTTGTGCTTCATCATCTCGGTGAGGCCCGGCTCGTAGATGGGGCAGCCGCCCTTGAGCAGGACATCGATCTTCCGCTGGTCAACGTCGAAGCAGACGACGTCGTTGCCGACTTCCGAAAGACAGACGCCGGTGACAAGGCCAACGTATCCGGTACCGACCATGGTCAGATGCATGGGTATCTCCGATTCGATTCTTGTTTTCACCGCAGAGACGCGGAGGACGCAGAGAGGAGAGAAAGGCTTGGGCGGGTTCGGGTTGTCGGTCGCAACTGTCCTCATCGGCGGCTGGCGAACGACGGCCACCAACCGCATCACACCCAGAATCTCTCTCTTCTCTGCGTCCTCCGCGTCTCTGCGGTGAAAGACTCCTAGTAGTTGGGCGTTGGCGCCCGGTAATGGGTCATATCGATGCCGCGGAACCAGTCGATGGTCTTCTTGAGCCCCTCGCGCAGCGGCACCTTGGGCTCCCACGACAGGTGCTTCCGGGCGAGCGTGATGTCGGGCTGGCGCTGCTTGGGGTCGTCGGCGGGCAGGGGCCGGTGCACCAGCTTCGATCTGGACCCGGTCATCTCGATCACCAGCTCGGCGAGCTGCTTGATGGTGAACTCGCCCGGGTTCCCGATGTTGACGGGGTGATTGACCGAATCGGGCGCGTTCATCAGGCGGATGATGCCCTCGACCAGGTCATCGCGATAGCAGAAAGAACGCGTCTGAGCCCCGTCGCCGAACAGCGTGATGTCCTCGCCCGCCAGCGCCTGCCGGATGAAGTTGCTCACGACGCGCCCGTCGTAGGGGTGCATCCGCGGGCCGTAGGTGTTGAAGATCCGCACGATGCGGATGTTCACCTTGTTCATACGGTGATAGTCCATGAACAACGTCTCGGCGGCGCGCTTGCCCTCGTCGTAGCAGGCGCGGGGGCCGAGGGTGTTCACGCTGCCCTTGTACGACTCGGGCTGGGGGTGGACCTCGGGGTCGCCGTAGATCTCGCTCGTCGACGCCTGGAGCACCTTGGCCTTGCACCGCTTGGCCATCCCGAGCACATTGATCGCCCCCATGACGCTGGTCTTCATGGTCTTGATCGGGTTGTACTGGTAGTGCCCGGGAGCCGCCGGGCAGGCCATGTTGTAGATCTCATCGACCTCGAGCCACATCGGGTGGATCACATCGTGGCGGACGAGCTCGAAGTTCTTGCGGCCCAGCAGGTGATCGACGTTGCTTTTCTGGCTGGTGAAGAAGTTGTCCAGACAGATGATGTCATGGCCCTGCTCGACCAGCCGCTCGCAGATGTGCGAGCCGAGGAAGCCGGCGCCGCCGGTGACCAGGATTCTTTTGACCTGCGACAATCCGATCATCTCCCGAACGAGGTGCCGACCACGAAAGCGGCTGGCGGGGCCAGCGGGGCGGGGATTCTATCGACGCTCGGAGGTCCGTGGTTCGCGCGGCGATGATGATCGGCCCGGAACTCGTGTCACAGGGCAAAAAGGGCGCAAAATTTGCCCCGCGATTGCGGGGGCTCGGGCGGCGGGCGGCCCGAAGTTCAGCGCCGCTGACCGGGTGCCTGGCGTCCGGCGGGCTTATCGAACAGTTCGGCCAGCGGGGTGCTCTGGTACAGCTCGAGCGACCGCTGGGCCTCGACCGAGTAGATCGACAGCGTCTCATCGGTCTGGTTCAGCAGCACGATGACATCCTCTCCAGACCCCGCATCGGCGTTCAGAATCCGCAGCGAGGTGATGTCATCGACATCGCGGGCGTAGGCGGCGTTACCGCCGCGGCCCCCCGCCTGCACCAGGATCAACGCGAGGATCACGAACGCGCTGGCCCACAGGGCGGCAGCCCCGGCATCGATGGTGGTCCTTCCGGGGGCGGGGGCGGGGGTCGCTGCGTTCAAAGTCGCTTCGTGCTTCAACGCGCACCCCCTTGCTTCTGCTGGCGGAGCTGGGCATCGGCGGCGAGGTCGCGAACGCCGATCACATTGAGCGACTTGCGGCTGCGGTCGTACCGCGCCGCGGCGAGCTGCTCGTTGGCGGCATCGGCGATGTAGATCACCGATTCGGTCACGCCCTGCACCTTGCCGCTCACCATCGCGTACTGCCCCTTGGCGCGGGCCCGGGGGGCCTGGGCATCGGCGCGAGGGGAGAAGGCAACCAGCGCGAGCACGCCGAGCAACGCGGCGTTCAGCAGGATCAGTCCTCGGTACGGTCGGGTGGGCATGCGGTGGCTCCGGGAGAAAGTCGTCAGAGATTCAGATGCGCTGCCGCCGAGCGGGTTCGCGCGGAGTGATGACGCTGGATCAGTCCTGGTGCGTGCGCTGGCTCGGGAGCACCGAAAGACCCACGGCCGCCGCGGCCAGCGCGAAGACCAGGATGTAGGGCACGATGTAGTTCGGCTTGCCCGGATCGGTCGGAGCGGGGGGGCGAACATCGACAGCGCCACCTCCACCCCCGCCCCCTTGAGCGAGCGCAGCGGGGGCAATGAAAGCGGCGGCGAGCAACGCGACGGTAGCGCAGCGGGAGATCGGCTTGAGCATGGGAAAAGTGTAGCGGGTGGCCGGGGGATGGGATTGCAAAGCCCCTTCGGGGCACCGGCCCGCGGATCCGCGGGCTGATTCGCCCGCCTAACGCCCCGGCGCCGGCCCGCGCGTCCCGATCAAGGCCCCGCTGATCTGGTCGAAGTCGGCCCGGGCAAGGTCAACGGTCCCCCACCGTGGGCTGCGAGTCTTCATGCGGGCGGCGTAGTCCGCGACCCGGCAGACGCGCACCGAGTACCACCGCCCGCGGTCCTCGAAAATCTCCTCGAACAGAGCATCCGGCGGCTGCGCCTCGCACCAGTACAGGAACACGAACACCGATGCGAAGCCCGATCCGAACAGCCGCTCCCATGCCAGCAACGATTCGACATCGTCGCGCGTCACCCAGGCTTCGAGCCGCCCCGTCGATTCGGCCCGCCCGGCGATGCGCCGACCCTTCACTTCCACCAGCAGATTGCTCCCGTCGCCGTAGATCACAAAGTCAAAGGACTTCAGAGCAAGCCCCTCGGCGTCCTGCCCGGATCGAGCAGCGCGGAACCGAGCGGTGTCCGGCAGCAATGCCTTCCTTGCCTCGTCGACGGAGATGTAAGGAACCCGCGATGCGCGGAGGTACTGCTCGAACGCTCGTTCATAATGGTGACGGCGCTGGGCCACCGATGAATGATAGAGGATGCCGGCCCGCCACCGGGAGCCGGAACAGACCCGCGATCATCGCGGGTTCGCGGGCCCACTCAGACGGTTGAGGATCACGGGGATCGCGGGCGGCACGCCGCGCTCCTTGCCGATCCAGCCGCGAGCGACCTCCAGGGCCTCGACCCGGCAGATCATCGAGCGGTGGTCCGCATCGACCTGCACCACATCGCTCACACCGGGCAACGCCGTCGATGCCGCGGGAACGCATCCATCACCGAGCGTGTGCGCCGCCGCATCCACCGCCCCGCGGAGCCGCGCCGCCTCATCGCCGAGCATGCGCCGCGCAAACTCGGTGTCGAGCGTTTCTGCGATCCGCGACCGGCAATCGTCGCCCAGCGCACCGATGATGATCGTGATGGGCAGGTCGCGCGGCGCTGGCCGTGCGTTGAGGTCAGTGAGGAACGCCGACCCGGGCCTCAGGTCCGCCCCCGCCTCGCCGCGACCATCCACCAGAAACCCGAGCATCGCATCCGTGTTCGAACCATCAGAACGC
>JBIPMO010000012.1:0-20276 GCA_044369085.1 Phycisphaerales bacterium | reverse complement strand
TCGCCGCGCTGAACCGTGCCCCCGAAGGTCACACAACCGGTCCGGAAAGGGCCACCGATCAGCGCGGGCGTTCCCACCCCAATCATGCGATTGCAAACCCGCCCGAGCCACCCGCCTATGCGGCAATCTCGCACCATTTTTCGCGGTTATCGGCCCCGGCCTGAGAACCTGGGAAGACCCGCCGCAACCACCTGACCCGGGGGTGTGGGCTTTGTGCGGGCCGCGTCGATATCTCAAGAGGGATGCGCTCGGCATGCCGCGCGGTGGTCGCGCGGACCGTCATCGACGCTCCCGCCATTGGTCCAACCCCGGGCGGAGCCCACGTGCCCACAGACTCCATCACAGTCGGCACCGCAGCATCGGCCGATGCGACCCCGCCCGTCGCGGGCCAAGCCATCCTTGAAGCCAATCTTCAGGCCTTGGCCATCCGCTCGCCGCGCATCGCCGAACTCATCCGCCGCGCTCCCCCGCGCCCGGGCCTCACATGGTTCAAGACCGAGCAGGACGGCGCCTGGAGCGCCGAGCTCGATGGCCGAGCCCTCGCGAGCAAGCGCCGCCCGCTCGACGAAGCGAAGCAGCAGGCCGCCGCCATCGACTTCCGCCAGGCATCGGGCATCGTCGTCCTGGGCTTCGGGCTGGGCTACCACGTCGCCGAGATCGCTCGCCGCGGGGGGGACAAGACCGCCATCATCGTCTTCGAGCCCGATGTGCCGCTGCTCCGAGCGGTCCTCGAGCACGCCGACCTGACGCACATCCTCCGCGCGGGGCTCATCTTCTTCTTCACCGATCCCGATGATGGCGCTGCCGTCAACGAATCGCTCGCGGGCCTCGAAGGCCTGCTCGCCGTCGGCATCGACGTCGTCGAGCACGCCCCGAGCCGGGCCCGTATCGCCGGCACCGGCGCACGCTTCTCCGCCACGATCACCCGGTTCGCCGCCTCGATGCGCATGCAGATCGTCACCACCATGATGAACATGGAGACGACCCTGCGCAACCTCCTGATGAACCTGGATGAATACGCCGGGGGTGCGGGCATCGCGGAGCTGCGGGACTTCGCCGCGGGCCGCCCCGCCATCGTCGTCTCCGCCGGGCCCAGCCTCGCTCGCAACATCGCGCTGCTCGAAGACCCCGCCATCCGCGAGCGTGTCGTCATCATCGCCGTCCAGACCGTCCTCAAGCCTCTGCTCGCTCGCGGCATCAGGCCGCACTTTGTCACCGCTCTGGACTTCCACGAGATCAGCACCCGCTTCTACGATGGCCTCACCGAGGATGATGTCCGCGGCATCACCCTCATCGCCGAGCCCAAGGCCAACCCCGCGATCCTTCAGGCCTTCCCCGGCTCCATCCGCCTCACGCGGAGCGACTGGCTCGACTGGCTCATCGGCGATGACCTCACGCACGACAAGGGCGAGGTGCCCCCGGGCGCCACCGTCGCGCACCTGGCCTACCTCTTCGCTCGCCACCTCGGCTGCGATCCCGTGATGCTCATCGGGCAGGACCTCGCTTTCACCGATGGGCAGTACTACGCCGCCGGCGCGGCCATCCACGATGTGTGGGCCACCGAGCTCGGCGAGTTCAACACCCTCGAAACCATGGAGTGGCAGCGCATCGTTCGCTGGCGCGGCCACCTTCACCAGGTCCAGGACCACCTCGGCCGCCCCGTCTACACCGATGACCAGATGAGCGCGTACCTCGCCCAGTTCGAGCGCCTCTTCCTCACCGATGCCGAGCAGGGCCGCACCACCATCGATGCCACCGAGGGCGGGGCCATGAAGGCCTACACCACCGCTCTGCCCCTCCGCGCAGCGCTCGATCGCTACGCGAGCGACCTCGCCCCGCCAGTCCCAGGCTTCCCCCAGCCCCCGCGTGCGGGCGAACCATCGCCAGCGCTCAAGGCTCGCATCAAGTCTGTGCGCGAGGGTGTCCGCGCTGTCGCTCGCACCTGCCGCGAGACCGCGAGCATCCTCGAAACCATGATCGAGCACCACGCCGATCAGCAGCGAATCAACCGCCTCATCGAGCGCGTGCACGACCTGCAGAAGTCGGTCAAGCAGAACGAACCCGCCTACGCACTGGTCCACCGGCTCAATCAGGCCGGAGCCTTCAAGCGCTTCCGAGCCGACCGCGAGCTCGGCCTCGATGCCGACCTCCCGCCGCTCGAACGCCAGCGGAAACAGATCGAGCGCGACCGCATGAACGTCACATGGCTCGGCGATTCCGCGGATGCCCTGGATGAACTGCTGGCATCCACCCTCACCATGCTCGACGGCGGGCCGCGCCTCACCCGCGACCCGGCCGCCCCGCGCCAGGAGCGCTCGGCCGCCGATCCCCCCGCGCGCACGCGCATCGGCGCGCTCATCATCGCCGCCGGGCCCTTTGATGAAGCGATCGCCGCGCGAGCCGCTGCCCGCATCGCCACCATCCCGAACCTCGAAGCCACCGACATCGTCAACATCGGACCACTCGCAGCGCAGGCGAGCATCCGCGCCGCCCGCGCCTTCGCCCCCACCTGCTGGCGCGGCGGGCTCGGGCACCTCTCCTGCTACGACGAGTTCTTCGAACCCGCCGCCATCGCCCGAGCGATGCAGGAGCGAAGCCTCGATGCCGCGCTCCTGATCGGTGCCGACTGGGCCCTGGTCGACCCGGCTCTCTGCGCCGCCGTCATCGAGCGCCATCGCGAATCCCCCGAAACCCTCCCGCTCGTCTTCACGCAGGCACCCCCGGGGCTCTGCGGCATCGTCATCTCCCGCCGCCTGTGCGAGGACCTCGCGAGTGGTCGCGATGCGGGCGACCCCATGGCCACCATCGGCGGCCTCCTGGGCTTCAATCCGCGCAGGCCCGCCCTCGATCCCGTCGCCAAGGCCTGCTGCGTCCAGATCGATGGAGCCATCCGCGGCTCGCCGTGGCGCTACATCATGGATGCCGCACAGCGCCCATGGCTCGATGCCGCGCTCGCGGGCGCACACCACGAATCGCTTTCCGCGATCGACATCATCACACGTGCAGAGCAGCACATCGCCCGACCCGGCAACACCCTCACGCCCCGACATCTCGCCCTCACCCTCGGCCCCGGATGGGACGCCGCTGCGGCCCGCACCGAGCTCGAACGCTTCGCGCACGCATCCCCCGGCAACGCGCTGACCCTGCGAACGACGATCGATGCGCCGCTCATCGACCTTGTCCGAAGCGCGAAGTCGCTCGGCCTCATCATCCACATCCGCACCGAGGCCCGCTGCGATGAATCCATGATCGATGCCCTGCTCGCCGCGGGCCCCGATGTCATCAGCATCGACCTCCACGCCGTCCATCGCCACACCTACACCGCCCTCACGAGCGGCGACATGGACATCGCGCTCCGCATCACCGAGCGTCTGCTCGCCGCCCGGCGAATCATCGGTGGACTCCCCCACCCCTGGATCGCCCCGCGCATCACCCGCCGCGATGCCGTCTACGAAGAGATCGAAGGCTTCTACGACCGCGGCCTCGTCTTCGCCGCCGCCTGCGTCATCGACCCCCTGCCCGCCCCGATCCCGGGCGAACGCATCGCCCCACTCCCACTCCCCAAAGCCGCCGCGCGCCGCGATGCCGCCCTCACGCGCACCCTCCACCTCGGAGCCGCCCGCGCGTGACCGCCACCGCCATCATCCTCGCCCGCGCCGGCAGCAAGGGCCTCCCCGGCAAAAATCTCCGCACCATCGCGGGCAGGCCCTGCATCGCGTGGACCATCCAGGCAGCGCTCCGCGCCCGGGACGCCGGCGCGCTCGCCCGCATCGCGCTCTCGGCCGATGGTGAAGCCCTCCGAGCCATCGCTCGCGACCACGGCATCGAGTTCATCGAGCGCCCCGCCGACCTCGCCTCCGATACCGCCACCATCGATGCCGCCGCTCGCCACGCCCTCGTCGAACTTGAACGAGCGAGCACCAAACCCATCGACCCCATCGTCATCCTTTACGCCAACGTCCCTGTCCGCCCCGCGGGCCTGATCGAGCGCGCGGTCGCCATGCTCCACGAAGCACACGCCGACTCCGTGCAGTCCTACTCCCCAGTCGGCAAGCACCACCCGTGGTGGACCGCCGTCGTCGATGAGACCGGCGCAGTGCGAGCGTTCGATGGCGGCACGCTCAACCACGGCATCTTCCGCCGCCAGGACCTCCCCCCCGCTCACATCCCCGATGGCGGGGTCATCGCGGTGCGCCGCGCCGCCCTGATGCTCGAGATCCCCGGCGCGGACCCCGGCCCGCACGCCTTCTTCGGCAAGAACCGCCGCGGCATCATCAACCCCGAGGGCAGCGTCATCGATATCGATTCCGAGATCGATGCACAGGTGGCCCACGCGATCCTCAGCCGTGCGTCAGTGTAAAACCCCCCCATGCACATCGGCTCACGACGAATCTCCGCGAGCGACCCCGTCTACATCATCGCCGAGCTCGGCGTGAATCACGACGGCTCGATCGATCGCGCCCTCGAACTCGTCGACGCCGCCGCCGACTCCGGGGCCGATGCCATCAAGATGCAGATCTTCCGTGCCGGCCTCCTCATGTCCCGCGCCTCCCGACTCGCCGCCTACCAGCAGGCCGCGGGCGAGACCGACCCCGCCGACATGCTCCGCCGCCTCGAACTCCCCGATGATGACATGCAGCGCATCATCGAACGAGCCCACGCCCGCGGCATCCACGCCATCGCGACCGTCTTCAGTCTTGAGCTCGTCGAGCGCGCATCGCGTCAGCCCTGGGATGCGTTCAAGACCGCTTCCCCCGACATCATCCACCGCCCGCTGCTGACCGCCCTCGCCGCCGCGGGCAAGCCGCTCATCGTCAGCACCGGCGCCTCGACCATGAGCGAGGTTCACCGCGCGGCCGAGTGGCTCGCCCCCGCCCGCGACCGCATCGCGTTCCTTCAGTGCGTCAGTTCCTACCCCGCCCGCGATGAAGATGCCGCCGTCGGCGCCATCGCCTCGCTGATGCAGGACCTGCAACTGCCCATCGGATACAGCGACCACACCCGCGGCGAATCGACCGGCGCCCTGGCCGTCCGCTGCGGCGCGTGCATCCTCGAAAAGCACCTCACCTACAGCCGCGATGCCAAGGGCCCCGACCACGCCGCGAGCCTCGAACCCCGGGGCTTCCGCGAGTACACCCGCCGAGCACGCCACGCATGGACCGACCGCGCCGAGACCATCCAGCTCTCCGCCGCCGAACGGGCCATGATGGGCAACACCGGCAAACGCGTCCAGGACTGCGAGCAGGATGTCCGCCGAGTCTCTAGGCAGTCCATCGTCGCCGCACGCCGCATCAAACAGGGTGAACGCTTCACCACCGACATGCTCACCTACAAGCGCCCGGGCACCGGCATCGAGCCGTGGCGCGCTGGCGAACTGCTCGCCCGCTCCGCCGCCCGTGACATCGAAGCAGACACACCGATCAACGATGGAGACCTGCGATGACCACGCCCCGCCGCGTCGCCGTCATCACCGGTTCCCGCGCCGAGTTCGGCCTGCTCGAGCCCGTGATGCGAGCCATCGATGCCCACACCGGCCTCGAACTCCGCACCGTCGTCGCCGGTTCGCACCTGCTCGCCCCGGCCGAAACCTGGCGCGATGTCGAGGCCGCGGGCTTCACCATCCACGCCCGCATCCCCATGCAGCAGCCCGGCGAGACGGGCCGCCTCGCCGATGCCGCCGCCGCGGGCCGCGGCATCGAACGCATGGCCCAGGCCTTTGCCGACATGAAGCCCGACTGGGTCCTCGCGCTGGGCGACCGCATCGAGGCTTTCGCCTCCGCAGCCGCCGCGAGCATCGGCGGGGTCGCCTTCGCGCACATGCACGGCGGCGACCGCGCTGAGGGCATCGCCGATGAGGCCATGCGCCATGCCGCCACCAAGCTCGCCCACATCCACCTCGCCGCCACCGATGAGAGCGCCATGCGCATCGTCCGCATGGGCGAGAGCGCCGACCGGGTCCACATCGTCGGCTCCCCCGCCATCGACGGCCTCGAACAGCTCCCCGAACTCTCCGATGCCCACGCAAGGGAACTCGCCGACCCCCAGGCCGCCCTCCTCCTCCACCCCGCGGGCCTCAGCGAACAGGAAGAACGAGCCACCGCCCGGGCCATGTGCGCTGGCCTCGTCGCCGCGGGAATCAAGCGGGCCGTCGCCTTCGCCCCCAACGCCGACCCGGGCCGTCAATGGATCGATGAAGAGCTCCGCGGCCACGCCGCCGACCGCGGCTGGCCCTTTGTCGAGCATCTCCCACGGACCCTCTTCGCGGGCCTCCTCAAACGCCTTGCCGCACGCGGCGGAGTTCTCATCGGCAACAGCAGCGCTGGGCTCATCGAGGCCGCCGCGCTGCGCCTCCCAGTCGTCAACCTCGGGCCGCGCCAGGCCGGACGCGATCGCGCTGGCAATGTCATCGATGTCGTCGGCCGCGACACCGATGAAGTCGCCGCCGCCATCGCCGCCGCACGCAACATCGACCGGCAGGAGATCTCCCAGCCCTACGGCGACGGAGATGCGGGCCTGAAGTCCGCGCGAATCCTCGCCGACGTCGACCCCCACCGCGCCTGGATACTCCGCAAACGAAACTCCTACTGAGCCACCCTCTACACTCCGCCGGTGCCACAGACCATCGAACTTCTCGGGCCGCTCGCCGCCATCGGAACCTCCACGCTCTGGGCCTTCACCAGCGTCCTCTTCACCGAGGCGGGCCGCCGCATCGGCGCAACCCGCGTCAACGGCTTCCGCCTCGCCATCGCTCTCATCCTTCACTGGGTCACCTTCATCCTGCTGACCGGCACCGCCCTGCCGCAGATGAACACCGCCCAGCTCGTCGCACTCATGTTCTCGGGGTTCATCGGCTTTGCCATCTGCGATCAGGCGATGTTCATCGCCCTGGTCGACATCGGACCGCGCCGAGCCCTCCTCATGATGACCACCTCGCCCATCTTCGCCGCCGCCATGGCATGGGCGTTCCTCCACGAATCACCGGGCTGGATTGCCGCACTCGGCATCGCGCTCACCCTCGCGGGCGTCGCCTGGGTCACCCTCGAACGCGCTCCAGCCGGCACAGAGCAACACCCCAATCAGCGCCGCGGAATCCTCCTCGCTCTGGTCGCCTCGGTATGCCAGGCCATCGGCTTCCTGCTGAGCAAGCGCGGCATGGGCCACGGGGTCGAGGGGGCCATGCAACTGGACCCCCAGTCCGCCACGCTCGTCCGCGTCTTCTTCGGCCTGCTCGGCGTCGTCCCCATCTACCTCTGGAACCTCCGCACCGAGCGCCTCGCACGCGCCCGGGCCACCGATCCCGACGCCGCCCCGAACGGCGAGCCCATCCGTCAGGGCTACGCGCTCGCCGCCGCCGGGGCCGTCACCGGGCCGTTCCTTGGCGTGTGGTGCAGCCTCATCGCTATCAACCGCGCCCCGCTCGGCGTCGCGCAGACACTCTGCGGTCTCGCCCCCGTCCTCATCCTGCCCATCGGCTGGCTCATCTGGAAGGAACGCATCACCTGGCGAGCCGCCATCGGGGCCCTCATCGCTGTCGCCGGCTCCGCCGTGCTCTTCATCGCCTGAACCGCCAGCAATCCGCTGAGTGATTCCCCCCTTCCCCGCCTCCCGCCCTCGATCCGCTGTCCTCTGCCTTCAGTCTTCTGTCCTTTGCCTTCCCTACTCCATCTCGGTGGGATGGGTTTGCAACCCGTCTCTACCCCCTCTAGGCCTTCTGCCTTCTGCCCGATCCCCGATCCCTGATCCCCGATGCCTACAAAAAAGGCCCGAGCGCCAAGCGCCCGGGCCCGTGTCGATCAATCTTCAACAACCGAACTCAGCGGCGGCGACGCAGCGACACGAGCCCGGCGAGCCCGGCCAGCGCCACCGTCCCCTGCGTCGGGATCGTCGTGATCCCGATCGTCAGGAAGTCGATCGCCCAGCCATCGCCCTGCGGCAGATCGCCGCCGCGAGCGGGAGTCCCGCCCGAAGCCTGACGAATCGTCAACGTCAGCGTGTTGTCGGCGCGGATGTTCCCGATCCCGATCGTCAGGAACTGCACCAGCGGAGCCGTCTGGTTCAGCCCGTTCAGCGTGTCGCTCAGCACCGCGTTCTGCTGGTTGTTCACGAGCGCGGTGAAGGGGTTGCCGAACACCGTGTTCTGGAAGTCATCCGCCGCGATCCCGAGCGTCAGCGAATCGACCGTCTGGCCATCGGGCACCAGCGCGCTGTAGTCGATGGTGATCTCCTGGATCCCGTTGATCCGCTCCAGTGCGTTGGAGTAACCATCGCCGCCCGAGTAGCTGAACGAGCCGGCGTAGATCTGGTCCGTCCCGGAAAGGTCATCGCCCTCGGGAGAGAACGGGAAACCGTGCTGAGTGATCAGCGTCGCGAACGTCACCACGCCGGGGGCCAGCCCGCAGAGCGTCGCGCCCTCCGTCGGGTCCGATGCGTACGTGCCCGTGCCCAGAACATCCTGATCGCCGTACACCTCAACCGTGCCCGAACGGGCCGCGGCAACCGAGGCGGCAACGGCAACGATGGCGGCCGCGCTGGCAGCGCGCGAAACACTGAATCCACGCATGTCTGACTCTCCTTCTCCGACTGTGCTTGTTGCGGCCGCTGACTGCGACCGTGTCCTCAAAGTAGTGCGTCAAAAACCCGCTTTGTCCAAGTAAACACCCCCGAAAGACCAAAAAAACAGTACTTCGCCCGCCTCGTACGAACTTCGTAAGGGTTGTCGAGTGGCCACGCACCCTCCCTCGCCTCAGAACCACCGCCCAAACAACACCCCCACCCTCCGCGTACGATGATCCGACCGCGACCGGCTGTCGCTGAGCATCATCCGTTGCCCATGCCCGAAGAAACCCCCACCAACCCGTCCGAGGAACCCGGCGAAACTTCCACCGGTGGCGAGCAGCCCTCCGCCCCCGACACCCTCGCCGCCGCCCTCGCGCGCGTCGTCGTTGACCCCGCCGTCAACCACCACGAGATCGATGGCTTCCGCTTCCCGCTCGGCTGCTACCCCACCGAAGAGATGGTCCCCGTCCCGGGGTACACCGTCACCTTCGAAGCCGCCGATGGGTCCGACCCCGCCGCCGATTTCGCGGGCCCCACCATGGGCGAGGAACTCGAAGAGTGGCCCGACCGCTACGTCTTTGACATCCTCATCACCCACGACCGCCTGCGCCCGCTCTGCCGAGCCCTCTTCGCCCTCATGCCGGGCCGCTTCTTCCCCATCCTCGACATCCTGGGCAACGATGCCTTCCGCGAGATCGACCCCTACATCGCCTACGAACTGGTCGGCATCGAGCGCTTCTACGATGCCCTCCGAACCTTCGATGCCTACTTCTTCGAGGATGGCCTCGCGGGCTTCGGCGCGATGTCGCTCGAACCCTTCTTCTACATCTTCGTCGACGAGCACAAGATCGTCACCGTCCGCACCTTGCCCGAGCAGCGCGACCGCGTCGAACGGCTCCTCGCCGCCTTCGACCTCACCCCGGTTGAGGAGATCAAGGGCCCGGACTCCGCCGCCCACGAGCACCGCGGCGTCCTCATCACCCCCGATGAACGCCCCGATGCCCTCACCCCCGATGAGGTCATCGAACGCCTCCGCGATGCCTGGGACCTCCAGCTCAACATCGATGCCACCACCAACCTCGACGCCGATGGCACCGAGCTCGGCATCACCGCCTGGCAGTGCATCGTCCGCTGCGCCCCCGAGGACGAGAACATCCCCGACTTCTACGCCGAACTCCTCCTCACCGCCCCCAACCTCGAGCAGGCCGAGGCCGTCGCCGAACAGGCCGTCGCCCCCCGCACCCCCTCGGGTGGCGGCCCGGTCATCGCCGCGGACTGGGATGAAGTCGATGTCATCCGAGCCGACCGCGTCACCTTCGAACAGCTCGATGAGTGGGTCGGCAAGGACAAGCCCTACAAGCGCGACGAGGCGGGCCTGGTCGACCTCCGCTGGCTCACGGGTGACCCCTTCTCGAGTACGGGCAAGGGCGCGCGGAAGTAGTGTTCGGGCATATCGCTCGCCGCACATAGCACGTTAGTTTGTGCGACGAGCTGCATGATCTGTCCTTCCGCCCAAACCCCTTCCGGGCTATCTGCTGCCATCGCGAGGCGCTTTGACCGCCGGGATCTGCAACTGGGCTCGCAGCCAACCGTCAACGCGCTCGAAGATGGATGCTTCGAACACCATCATTCCAATGTGCCCGAATGGAACGTCCCACCTCTCCGGCTTTCCCAGGGCGCGCCACAAGTCCATCTGAAGCCGCGTCGGCACGATGTGGTCGAACATCGGAACAATCTGCAGCACGGGTGTTCGACTGATCATCGGTGCGGCGGCGATCGCATCGAGCGGATTGGCCTCCCGGTAAGCCCGGAGCACCTCACCGCGGACCGACGCAAACGCCTCCGGAGTGGGGCGGTCAGCCACCAGCGACGAGGTCACCGACACGTCGAAAAACGTTCCTCCCCCGGCCAGCAAGACCACCGCTCTGACGCGCTCGCTAAGCAATGCCGCAACGCCGGGCGAGAGCATCGCCCCGTTGCTCACGCCGACAACCACGACGGGCGAGCCGATGGTGCGAGAGTCGATGCACTCCAGATCCTGCAGCGCGGCTTCGGCCGCGCACGCGCTCTGGGTCGTCGAAGCGAACAGATACGCTCCGTAAGATAACGCGTACTGCAAATATCTCGCCACCAACAGCTTCTGGCGCGGAGGCACCACTCCAGGCGCGTACTCTAACGAAGTACTGACCGTCACGGTGCCGATGTTCCGCGTGCCAGTTGCTGCTGGATTCACTGACAGCACGCCCCACCCCAGCGCAACCGCCCGTCGGATCATCGCCGTCTCCAGCCACCCACCATTCATGTTGGTCAGATGAACAATCACACCAGCCAACGATCCTTCACGCGGGGCGGACCAGGACATGATCGTCGTCAGAACCTCGACATAATCTGTCGAAGAAGGCCGACGTGTAAAGCCGGAAGCGAGAGTGGCGCTCCACGCACCATCTGCCCCGTTCCATGACCGGAAGATGTAGTAACAATCCCTGCTTGCGCGACGCGAACGAACGGTTGCCCTTCCAGCCCTTCGGGCAGGCGCCTCCGACTCGCTCGCTGGGGTGAACCGCGCGATGCTCCCTGCGTGTTCTGCCTCCGGCGTCACGAATGCATCGACGTTCCATCGATGAAGGACTCCGCGGCAGCCCACGGGCCCGGCCGGACCAAGCTCTATGAACTCAGCCACGAACGGAACAAACCGCGGTTCGGTCACCGCTTCGCGCAGCGGCATCACGAACGCCGATGGCGACTGCGAATCGACCGGAGCGCTCGCCAGAAAGAACGGCTCAACGGTCCGCGGCGACCGCGGTGGCGGTTCGACCGGCGCTGCAAGGCCCCGCCTCGGATCCGCCTCCGTCACAAAGACACAGCCAGACTGAACCAACGCCGCAGCGAACGCCCCGAAAGTCCCAACGATCCGGTTCAAGCCTAATCCCCCTTCTGATCCCCCCGCGCAAAGATGCTCGCCACGTAGTTCAGCACATCCGCCGCCGAACGGTCACTGTAGCCGAACTGCTCGATCATCCGCTTCTTGATCACGTCGATCTTCTGCTGCGTCTGGTCGTCCACCACGCTCGACACCAGGTTCTTCAGCTTGATCGTGTCGCGCTGGTCCTCGAACAGCTTCAGCTCCAGCGCCCGGTAGAGCCGCGCGTTCGTGTTGTACTCGAACTTCTTCCCATCCAGAGCCAGCGCCCCGATGTAGTTCATGATCTCCTGGCGGAAATCGTTCTTGCGGCTGTCGGGGATGTCGATCTTCTCCTCGATGCTCCGCATCAGCCGCTCGTCCGGCTCGTCGTCCTTGCCTGTGTAGCGGTTCTTGACGCGCTCCTTCTGCGTGTAGGCCCGCACGTTGTCGATGTAGTTCGAGCACAGGCGGCGGATCGCCTCTTCATCCGCGCTGATCGCCCGCTGCACCTCGCCCTTGATCAGGTCCTCGTACTCCGCGAGCACCATCGCCAGCAGTTCCTTGTACTTCTTGCGCGTCTCGGCATCCGAGATGAGCGAGTGGTGCTGCAGGCCGCCCTCAAGCTCGTTCATCACCATGAAGGGGTTGATCTGCCGCTCCTCCATCGCCTGGGGCGAGACGAGCGTGTTGGAGATCTTGTCCTGGATGTACCGCGGCGAGATGCCCCCCATCCCCTCGCGCGGCGCCTCCTCCTTGATCTCCTTGATCGAGTCCTCCGTGAACCCGGGGATGCTCTTGCCGTTGTACAGCTTGAGCTTCTGCATGATGCTGATCCCCGCCTTCTTGGGCTCGGCCAGCCGCGTCAGGATCGCCCACATCGCCGCCACCTCCAGCGTGTGCGGCGCAATGTGCACCCCCTTCACCTTCTCCTTGTTGAAGTCCTTCTGATAGATCTTGATCTCATCATCGAGGCGGATGTTGTACGGGACATCGATCTTGATGGTCCGGTCGCGGAAGGCCTCCATCAGCTCGTTGGACTGCAGCTTCTTGTACTCGGGCTCGTTCGTGTGCCCGATGATCACCTCGTCGATGAACGTCTGGGCGAACTTCTTGGGCTTGATCACCCGCTCCTGGCTCGCGCCGAGCAGGTCGTACAAGAACGCGACATCAAGCTTCAGCACCTCGATGAACTCGCAGAGCCCGCGGTTGGCGATGCACAGCTCGCCATCAAAGTTGAACGCTCGCGGGTCCGAATCGCTCCCATACATCGCGATCTTGCGGTAGTTGATGTCCCCCGTCAGCTCGGTCGAGTCCTGGTTCTTCTCGTCCTTGGGCTGGAACGTGCCAATCCCGATGCGGTCCTTCTCCGACAGGTGAATCCGCTTGACCCGCACGTGCCCGGCGACCTGCGACCAGTCGCCATCGTAGTGCCGCATCAGGTCCGCGTAGACCTTGCGGCAGAAGGGGTTGACCTCGCCCGTCAGCCTGATCTTGCCCCGCCCGCCCGCCGCCGAGTACGCCGCGTTCAGCCGATCGACCAGCGCCCCGCGAGCCTCCGCGGGCACCAGCAGCAGCGGTTCCTCGTGCATCGGGCATGGGTACCGCATCGTCTTCGCCGTCGGCCCGCAGTTCTCATCCAGCAGCCAGTCGTACGAGTACAACGCCCCGGCATCCAGCCGCGAGTAGTTCTCCAGTCCCTTCTTCAGCAGCCGAGCGATCGTGCTCTTGCTCGACCCCACCGGGCCGTGCAGCAGCAGGATGCGCCGATCCGTCCCGTACCCTTCCGCAGCGCTCTTGAACACATCCACGAGCTGCATCAGTTGCTCATCCAGCCCGAAGATCCCATCGCCCCCGTGATCGAACGGGTCGGAGAAGAAGTGGTACCGCACCAGGTCCTTCTTGAAGAGCCGGTACCGCTCGGCCCCGTACGACAGCACCATGTCGTACATCCGCTGGAACGCGTTCCGCAGGATCAGCGGGTTCCCCGCCACGATCCCCAGATACTCATCGAACGACCCCTCCCAGTGCTGCTGATGGAAGCGCTTGCGATCCACCCCGCCCGCGATGATCGTCGAGAGATCGCTCGCGGAAATCGGGGCCGGGGCCGGGCGGGAATCGTTGCGGGCGTGGTCGGTCATGGGTGTCCTCCTGCGCGGGAACCGACATGGATGGACGCGGTCAGCGGGTGGGCCGAGATCCGTGGGGCCACCGACCGTGCCGGGAGTCCGGTCAGGCCCGGCCGTGCACGCCGCGCCGCCGACTCCCACGATGCGATACGCTTCGGAGCAGGCCGGGGTGCATACCCCGACCGTGTTTGACCTGATGATATCGGTGCCATCGATCTTCCCCTGCATTCGGCGCGGTGGAACAACGGTGGTTAGGGATTACAAACCCCCATGGGCGCTTCACGCGGCATGTCGTCGGGCCTCGGGAGAGATCGCGGTATCAGCACCGCCGGGCATGGCCACGCCGCCCAGGAGCTCCCCCCGCTCCCCGATGATGTCCTGGAACACCCCGAGTCCGCATGGATCGACCCGCGAGCCTGGTTCCCAGACCCATCGAAACCCTTCGAGCTCGAGATCGGCTCGGGCAAGGGCACCTTCCTCGTCCAACAGGCCGCATCCGACCCCGCCACCAACTACCTCGGCATCGAATGGACCAAGGAGTTCTACGAGTACGCCGCCGACCGCGCCCGCAGGCACCAGCTCGCCACCGTCCAGCTCCTGTGCGCCGATGCCACCGAGTTCATCCGCTGGCGAGTCCCCACCGCCATCGTGCGCGTCGTGCACCTCTACTTCTCCGACCCCTGGCCCAAGCCGCGACACCACAAGCGACGCGTCGTCCAGGACCGCTTCCTCCGCGATGTGTGGCGCATCCTGCAGCCCGCGGGCGAGCTCCGCATCGTCACCGACCACCCCGATTACTGGACCTGGATGGAAGCGCACTTTTCCCGCTGGGCCCCCTCATCCGGAGGCGGCGCCTACGAGCGCTTCGCCTTCGAACGCCCCGCATCGGCCCGCGAGGGCGAGGTCGTGGGCACGAACTTCGAACGCAAGTACGCCCGAGAAGGCCGCCCTTTCAACGCCGCCGTCCTCAAAAAGCGCGATGGCGGCGCCTTCCCGGCGCTCGCGTGACATCGAGAGGACTTCGGCACGCCGCAACGAGGAGATAACCCCCCGAGCATCACACATCGGTGCGCGCATATCGCGCATTTCCAAGCGGGTTCCAGCGGGTCCGCGCCGCGGCCGATGTTCCTAACAGCCCGCAAGGGGACGCGGCGGCCGTTGCTGCCGCGCGAACGATGCGCATCCAAGGTCGGTGATCCGCACCCATGACGCTGCGGCTGAAGACCATCCTGCTGATCCTGCTCGCGGGCGTCGCGATCATCTGCCTGCAGCAGTACGCGGCGAGCCGCGTCCTCCTGACCGGCTTTCGCAACAGCGAAGAAGCGTTCGTGCAAGAACAGGTCGCCGCGGTCCGCAACCTGCTCGATCTCCAGATCGAGTCCATGAACAAGCGCTTCGGCGACTGGTCCAACTGGGACGATTCTTACCGCTTTGCTCAGGATGGAAACCAGGAGTTCGTCGACTCCAACCTCAACCCCGAAAGCATCAGCATCCTCGGCGTCGATGCGGCGATCTTCCTCGACGCGGCCGGGAAACTCATCCACGCCTCCGGCACCGCCGGTGCGACCGAGACGGTGGCGGGATCAGCGCCCGCCGACCTGCTCGCCAGGCTCGGCCCGGGCAGCGCGCTCATTCCCGCAGGCGAGGGCACGGTCCAGGGTGTCATCGCGCTCGACCGTGGCCCCATGATCTTCTCGAGCCGCGCGATCCTGACCAGCGAAGGAAAGGGCCCCGCCGCGGGCACGGTCATCATGGCCAGGTGGATCGATGATGAGTATCTGGCGGAGCTCTCCAGGGCCACCAACAAGAAGATCTCGCTGATCGTCGGCGACCACTGGAACTCCATCGGCGGCCCCTTCGACCCGGGCCGCGGCCGCGGGCCGCGGATGCTCTACCCGGACGATGAGACCTGCCTCTCCGCCTGGGTCATCGATGACATCGACAGCGCCCACATCGCGGGGCTGATGATCGAGACCCCTCGACTCATCCACCAGCATGCGCTCGCCACGAGCCGGTTCCTCATCATGTGGATGTCGGGCTCGTGCACCGCCCTGGCCGCCGTGCTCCTCCTGATCTTGGAGCGGCTCATCCTCCGCCGCATCAGCCGGCTCGTGCGCGATGTCAGCCGCACCGACCATCTCTCAAGCCCCGATGGCAGGCTCGTCGAGGAGGGCGCCCACGACGAACTGGGCGCGCTCGCCCGAGCCATCAACCGCGCCGGCGCCGCCCTCGCCGCCAGCGAGGCCGAGGCGCGAAAGCTCGCCCTCGTCGCAGAACGCACCGACAACGTCGTCGTCATCACCGGGCCCGATCGCCGCATCCAATGGGTCAACGCCGCCTTCACCAAACTCACCGAGTACACCATCGACGAAGTGATGGGCAAGGGCCCGGGCGCGTTGCTGCAGGGACCCGAAACGAGCAAGGAAACCGTCGCGGAGATGTCCCGCGCGCTCCGTCAGGGCAAGGCGTACAAGGGCGAGATCGTCAACTACTCCAAGTCCCGCAGGCCCTACTGGCTCGCCGTGGATGTCCAGCCGGTCCTCGACGATCACGGCGAGATCGTCAAGTTCATCGCGGTCGAGCGCGACATCACCGAGGCCAAGCGCACCGAGCAGGCGCTCCTGACCAGCGAGGCCGAGGCCAGGCGCCTCGCCCTCGTCGCCGAGATGACCGACAACGCCGTCGCCATCCTCGATGCGCGCGGCCGCGTCGAGTGGGCCAACCACTCCTTCCTTCAACTCAGCGGCTACTCCCACGCGGAGATCTCCGGCAAGCGCCCCATCGACTTCCTCAGGTGCGAAGGGTCCGATCCCCAGACCATCCGCGCCATCAACGACGCCGTCGACGAGGGGCTGCCCTTCTCCGGCGAGATCCTCCAGCATCGGAGGAGCGGCCGCGAGTACTGGGTCGAGCTCAGCATCCAGCCCGTGCACGACGAGCAGGGCGACCTCATCCAGTTCATCTCCATCGAGCGTGATGTCACCCAGCGTCGCGCCGCCGATGCACGCGAGCGTGAGGCCACCGCCCAGCTCCGCCGCTACACCGACGAGCTCACCGCCGCCAAGACCGCCCTCGAGCTCCAGGCATGCGAACTCGTCGGCGCAACAAGGCTGGCCGAGGAGGCCAACCGCGCCAAGAGCGACTTCCTCGCCAACATGAGCCACGAGATCCGCACGCCGATGACCGCCATCCTCGGCTTCGTCGACCTCGTCAACGACCCCGCCGCGACGCCGGAGACCCGCGCTTCCCATGTCGACACCATCCGACGCAATGGCGAGCACCTGCTCACCGTCATCAACGACATCCTGGACATCTCCAAGATCGAGGCGGGCAAGATGACCATCGAGCGCGTCGCCTGCGCGCCGGCGGTCCTGCTGGAGGATGTCGTGATGCTCATGA
This sequence comes from Phycisphaerales bacterium, assembly GCA_044369085.1. Classification (GTDB taxonomy): domain Bacteria; phylum Planctomycetota; class Phycisphaerae; order Phycisphaerales; family UBA1924; genus JAEUIV01. The sequence continues at coordinate 3,293 of JBIPMO010000012.1, read as the reverse complement.
AGCCCCGCGCCGAGGCACGCGGCGTCGAGGTCGTGACCGATGTCCCCAACCCGCTCCCCGAGGCCGTCCTCACCGACCCCATCCGCCTGCGCCAGATCCTCATCAACCTCGTCGGCAACGCCGTGAAGTTCACCGAGTACGGCCGCGTCACCATCGCCGCCCGCGCGGACTCAGGCGATACAGGCAACTCCCTCGTCTTTGAGATCCGCGACACCGGCATCGGGATGACCCCCGAGCAGGTCGCCGGGCTTTTCACCCCGTTCACGCAGGCCGATTCGTCGATGACGCGCCGCTTCGGCGGCACCGGGCTGGGCCTCACCATCACGCGCAGGCTCGCCCAGCTCATGGGCGGCGACGTGACCGTCAGCTCCGAACCGGGCCGCGGCTCGTGCTTCCAGGTGCGGGTCGCCGTCGAGACGGCCCAACAGATCGAGTCCCCTCGCGACGCCGCCAGCATCGCCCCCATCGGGCCCACCACGCTCGCGGACATCCGCGTGCTGCTCGCCGAGGACGGACTGGACAACCAGCGCCTCATCGGCTTCCACCTGCGCAAGTCGGGCGCGACGCTGACCATCGTCGATGACGGCGCCCAGGCGATCGATGCCGCTCTAGCCTCGCGCGAGTCGGGCGAGCCCTTTGACATCATCCTCATGGACATGCAGATGCCCCGCCTCGACGGCTACTCGGCCACAGCGCGCCTGCGAGCCGCGGGATGGTCCGGGCCCGTCATCGCGCTCACGGCCCACGCGATGAGCCGCGACCGCGAGAAGTGCCTGAGCGCCGGCTGCGATGACTACCAGACCAAGCCCATCAACCGCGAAGCGCTCATCGGCACCTGCGCCCGCTGGGCCGCCCAGGGGCGCGACCGGACCAGCCGCCGCGCGGCGTAGGCGGCGGCCTCAGCCCCTCCGCGAAGACAGGAAGTCGCGCAGGATCTCGGCCGCGGCCAGGGCATCGCGCCGCGCTTTCTTTTGCCCGCGTGTCAGGCCGGTCTGATTCATCGACCAGTCGGCCGCCTCGCTCGTCAGCCGCTCATCGTGCAGGAAGAGCGGCAGCGACAGCCGCGCCGCCGCCCGCTCGCCCAACGCCCGGGCCTTCCTGGCCTGCGGGCCCTCGGTGTCATCCATGTTCAGCGGCAGCCCCACCACCAGCGCATCGGGCTTGTGCGAATCGGCTTCGCGAGCGATGTCATCCAGCAACAGCGACTCCTGCGACACCGGGCGGTCGATCACGCGCACCGGAGACACGATGCCCGTCTCGTCATCGCCCACGGCGATGCCCGTCCGCTTGTCACCGAGATCCAGCGCGAGGAATCGCATGGGTGAAGCGTACGGGATCAGCCCGCGGGGATCCGCAGGCGACCTTCATCATCGAGCGAGCACTCTCCGCGAGCGATGCACTGGCGGATGCCCTCCCACACCACAGCGCACACCACGGTGGCGAGGTTGAGGCCGCGCTCGCCCGGCACCATGGGGAGGTGGAGCAGGCGGCCCGCCGCGCTGGCCTCATCGAGCAGTTCATCGGGCAGCCCGGCGGTTTCCTTGCCGAAGACCAGGTGATCGCCCGGGCGGAAGTCGGCTTGCCACACGGGCACGCCGCCCTTGCCCGAGGTGAACCAGCGGGCACGCGGCTGCGGGGTCGCGGCCGCGAGGTAGGAGGGCCAATCGGCATGTTCGATGACACCGAGCCTTGGCCAGTAGTCGAGCCCGGCCCGGCGCAGGGCCTTCTCTGAAGTATCGAACCCGAGCGGGCGGACCAGGTGCAGCGAGCAGCCCGCGGCGATGCAGGTCCGCCCGATGTTCCCCGTGTTGTTGGGGATCTCGGGTTCGTGAAGGACGATGTGGAAGAGGGGGGGAGGCATTAGGAAGGGACTGGGGATCAGGGATCAGGGATCAGGGATTAGGGATCGGGGATCGGGGGAGAGAGGGTCGAGGGGCTAGGGTCGAGGGTTGCGGGGTTGATGGATGTTGGGGTGGTATGGTGATTCTTGCAGCAGACGGGGTGATTGAGCGTATCAGTGTTGTTGCTCGTCTTGGAGAAACGCCCGGCACTTTCGGGCGGCGTCACGGCTTCACCGGCTCACCGCCTCAGGATTCCCCAAACTCTCGTGCTCGAACCGAACCGACTCAAGATGCAGCTTCGTGAAGTCGCTCGTGCGCGGCTGCGGGCCCAGCCCGCCTCGAAGCGGACGCTCGCCTCGGGTTCGGCGTGCGAGCGGCTGATCGACACGGCTCTGTTCCGCGGCTCGCGGAGCATCATGCTCTACATGCCGATGCGGGAGGAGCTGGATGTGACGCCCGTGATGAACGCGGCGTTCAACGCGGGCAAGCGGGTGTGCATGCCGCGGATGGATTGGCCCGCCCGGACGATGCTGCCCGTGATCGTGCCGACACGCGACTTTGTCCGCGAGATCCGCCGTCACGGGATCGCCGAGCCGGGCGAGGAGCACGCCGTGCTCCCGCTCGCGGACCTGGACCTGGTGCTGGTGCCCGGTCTCGCGTTCGATGCGGCGGGCCACCGGCTCGGGCGTGGGGCGGGGTTCTACGACCGCTTCCTCACTCGCTTCCGAGCGGAGGCCGGGGCGGGGCCGGGGGCGGGGGAGGCACCGGGGGGCGGGCGGGGTGTGGCTCTGGGTGTGGGGTTTGATTTTCAGGTGTTTACCGAGGTGCCGACGGAGGCACACGACCATCCGCTGGATGGAGTGGTGACGGAGGGGAGGCTGGTTTTGCGGGGGGTGGGGTGAGGGTGCGGTTGCGGCGGACGCTGCGATTTTTCGCCCTGCTTGGCTGGGTGTGCCGATGAGTTCTGATCCAGGGGTGGTGGCACTCCTAGGATGTTGTTCCGCACTTCCAGATGAGCCGCTTGCGGCCCGCGTGCCCGGTCATTGGGGCGTGGGCTGGGTGGCCGTGAGAGTTTGAACCCATGCTTCCATCGCAGACACCGCGCACCAGTCGTCAGGCCTCGTTTCGTTCTGTTGGCGGGCGGCGCACGCCCGGGGGGATCAAGGCGATCGCGGTTGCCGGGCTGATCGTGGCGGGCGCGGTCGGTGGGTGGATGTATTTCAACTATGGCGATGCGAACCCTTCGGGGGTGAATCCGGGCCCGGGGGCTTCGGTGCTGCCGGTGAAGGAGCAGATCGGGCTGTCGCTGGAGAAGCCCAAGGAGGCGACTGGTTCGCTGGCGACGGAAGGTCGTCGTGTGCTCGCGACGGATTCGCGGCCCGTGAATGGGGCTGGGGTGAATGCGGCGGCTGGGGGGGCGGGTGGCCCGGGTGGCACGGGGGTGAATGCTTC
>JBIPMO010000220.1:0-5422 GCA_044369085.1 Phycisphaerales bacterium | reverse complement strand
GGTCGCGGTGCAGCAACCGCCCAGCGGCACGCATGTGAGCGTGGCCCGGTAGTCGTTCGATCCCGATCCGCAGGGGTACGCATCGTTGGCCATGCCCACGAAAGCGTGGTAGGTGCCCGCTTCGAGGATCGCCGTGGCGGTGGCCGTGCCGCATCGGTTGCTGATGTTCGTCGCGTAGATGACCTGGTCGGGGAAGCACTGGTCGTTGAGGAGAAAGACCTCAAGTGGAGACTCGCCAGTTGCCTCCCAGGTCACCTGGCTGGGCGAGGTCAGGGTGAACCGGTACCAATCGGTGTCGCGGACTCCTTGCGCCGCAGAGGCCGTCCCGCACACGGTCTGACCGCACTGGATGTTCTGGTAAACCGGCGACTGCAGGTTGCAGCCCCCGTTGTTGTCCGTCCCGCCGCAGGTCTCGATCTCGGCGATGTCTCCCGCCTGGCAGAGGACATCGCAGACCTGGCAAGGCGCCGCACCGGAGCAGGTGTTGGGGTTGGGTCTGGTGATGTTCAAGACGAACTCGCCGACCTGCCCGTCAAAGCCTTGCACCAGGATGTAGTAGGTCCGCCCGGGCTCGGTGCACCATGTCAGGAGGGATTGAGGCGGGCAGATCATCGAGTCGTCGTTGTGGGCGACGCATGACAGCGCGTTGCACGTGCCGCAATACACCGAGAGCTTGGTGTCGAAGCTCGAGGTGCACATCGAAGCCTGCATGGTGTGCCCGGTTCCGACGACGCGGTACCAGACGCTGGGGGACGTCATGGATGTGAAGTCGCACGCCGGAACGTTGGTGTCCGGGGTCGCCGAGAACGTGTTGCCCGAGGCGCCGCCGGCTCCCTGCGCGTTCAGCGAGATCAGCGGCGCGGTGGCGCATGTGTCGTTGACCGCCGCGGGGCAGGGCAGGTTCAGCGTGAGGTTGTACACGCCGCGCGAGAAGTTATCCCGCGTCGCCACCTGCACGTAGTAGGTCCGGTTCGGGATCAGACCGGTCGCGCAGATCCGCGAGCGCAGCCCGCAGAAGTCGTCCGAGCACGCGACCTGGACCAGATTGCCGCAGGTGCCCGAGTAGAGGGCCATGAGCGTATCGCCCGTGGTGTTCTCGCAAAGGCTCAGGAACGCCGAGGTGATGTTCGAAGGCGTTGTGAAGCGGAACCAGACCGTCCCGATGCCCTGCGCCGCTCCCCCGAACCTGCACGTGAACAAGGGGTCATCCGGCGAGGTGGTGGCGTTGCGGGTATCGGCCTGGATGAACTGACCGGGCGAGACGAACATGGCCGTGGCGCAGGTGTCGTTCGAGGGCGCCGTCGTGGTGGTGCACTCGGTCGGCGGGTCCAGCGCGATGTTGAAGCAGTACCCCATGTCCACCGCGGCCGGGAGGCTGTTCACGTACGCGTAGTTGTTCCCGCCGGTGCCGCGCTCCCAGTACCAGAAGCAGTCTCCGCTCGCGAAATCGTTCTCGATCTCGAGCCAGTAGCAGTTGTTGGCGCTCACCGGGACGGCCGCGTGGGTGACGACGTACGCGTACTCGGGGAACCCGCCCGAGATCAGGTTGCCCGTGGGGATCGGGCCGACCACGGTGTACTGGCCGGGGTTGAACTGGCGGAGCACGCCGAACTGATCCGGCGTCCCGCCATCGTCGTTTCGGTACTTGATCACGAACCTGTCGGGGAACTGCCCTTGGCAGTCGGTGATCCCGTTGTAGTAGGTTCCCCAGAAGCAGATCGAAGTGATCGACCCGCCGGTCTTGGGCGTGAAATCATCGGCGACCACCACGTTCGTCGCCAGGTAGGCATCGGTCAGGTTCTTGGCCTGACAGTTCGTCGCCGGCTGCGAGCAGAAGGTCTGCCCGGCGGCGTACGAGATGCTGAAACTCCCCGCGCCGCCGGAGTTGCCGGGGTAGACACCCATCCGGATGAGGTACTGCGCGCCGGCGAGCGCGTTGATCGTCACGCGAGACTGGACCGAGCACGCATCGTCGTTGCACGCCACGATCGACGAGTTCGTCGGCGGGCATGGGGCGTTCACGTAAACCGCGACTTTGGTGTCAAAGGGCGACCCCGCGCACGTCTCGATGACGTACTGCGCGGCGAGCGGGGCCGTCCACCGGAACCACACATCCTTGTCGATCTGGTTCGACCCGAAGAAGTTGCAAAGCGCGTGCGCCCCGCCGTCCTGGGTCGCCATCGAGTTGTCGTACTGGAACGTGCCGATCCCGGCGATCACCTGCGGCGTGGCGCAGGCATCGTTCACCGGCGCGGCCAGCGCCGCGGCATCGGGGTCGAGCGCCTGGTCGGTGGGCGCGGCGTGCCGCGGCACCTTGATCGTCGGGGGAAACGAACTGAGCGCGTAGGCCGTCCCCGTGAGGTCCGCCGGCGCGCTCGGGTTGACCGTGCTCGGGAGGGGCAGTGGCTTCACTTCCGTCGCCGGTCGAGCCGCGTCGTCCTGCCGCGCGATCGCCAATGGCGCGGCGAGCACGCACGCCGCCGCGGCGATCATCAGCAAAGCTGGTTTCCTGCTCACGCGTCCTCCGGCGGTCGGGCTTTCTCTCCCAGGGCCACTGGGTCCCTGTGCACCAAAGATAGTACGGAAGCAAGGACCGCCGCGGTTCCGACGCTCTTCATGTCAAATTGGGAAAGCCCGCCCCCCGATCCGCGTTAGGGATGACCTGATCCGATCAGATATCCCTGCGCGCGGCGGCCCGCCCGCACGCGACCGAACTCCCTCGCGAGGCCGCGCCTCAGTTGTTGGGCGGGGTCGGGAGCCCGGGGATGCCCTCGGCTCCCACGGGGATCTTGATCGATGAGCCCTCAAAGTCGTTCCCCACCGGCTCGTAGCGGCCCGACAGGTGCTGCGCCAGGAACGCCTCGGCGACGGCGTTGAACGAGGTCCGATTCTCGGGGCGGGCAAAGCCGTGCCCCTCGTCCGGGAACAGCACGTAGGTGACATCGATCTGCTTCTTCTGCATCGCGGCCACGATCTGGTCGCTCTCGGCCTGCTTGACGCGCGGGTCGTTCGCGCCCTGACCGATGAGCAGGGGGCGCTGGATCTCTCCGACACGCGTGAGGGGCGAGCGCTCCTCGAGGAACCTGCGGCCCTCGGGGGTGGTGTGATCGCCCACCCGGCGCTTGAACAACTCGATCATGGGCGCCCAGTAGGGAGGGATCGTGCTCAGCAGCGTGTTGATGTTGGAAGGGCCGACGATCGAGATCCCGGCCGCGAAGCGCTCGGGGGTGAACGTCAGCCCCACCAGCGTCGCGTACCCGCCGTAGGACCCGCCCATGATCGCGACGCGCTTCGCGTCGCTGATCCCCTGGGCCACGGCCCAATCGACGGCGTCGATCAGGTCATCGTGCATCTTGGCCGCCCACTCCATGTTCCCGGCGTTGATGAAGTTCTTGCCGAAGCCCGTCGACCCGCGGAAGTTCACCGACAGCACCGCGTACCCCCGGTTGGCGAGCCACTGGTGCGTCGCGTTATAGCCCCAGTTGTCCCGCGCCCACGGGCCGCCGTGGACCAGCAGCACCGTCGGCAGCGGGGATGCGGGCTTGCCGTCCGCGTCGCTGTCGCTCCACACCGGCAGCGTGTAATACGAGACCAGGTTCATCCCGTCCCGCGACTTGATCACCACCGGCCGCATCTTCGCGAGCGGCAGACCCTCCAGGTCCTTCTTGTTCGTGAACAGGAACTTGGCGCTCTTGCTGGTGCGGTCGTACATGTAGAACCGCACCGGGCCGTCGTCCATCACGTACGACACGATCCACTTGCTGTCGTCGAGCGTGCGGCTCGGGACGTTGAAGTCCCCCTCCGCGACCGTCTTGAGGTACGCAAAGTCGCCGGTGATCGATTCGTCGAGCACCTTCCACTGCTGCCGGTCGTACGGGAAGGCGACCGCCTGAACCGCATCGGTGGTCGGGTGGATCAGGAACCCGGCGGCGTCGGCCCGATCGTCGGTCGCCAGCGTCTTCTTCTCCTTTGAGGCAAGGTCGATCGCCACCATCGCCGCCGTGTCGCGGCCGCGGCTGTCGAAGGCGTACAGGGTCGTGCCCTTGGTGTCGAACCCGACCGGGCTGGTCGTCAGCGTGTCCTCCATCGGAACGGTGTCGTACACCATGGCCGGTCCGGCCTCGGGCACGCTGAACCAGTCCATGCCGCCCTGCGCGTTGTACTTGGCGGCCAGCCGGATCGCGAAGTTGTCATCGGTCACGAAGTCGGCGTACCCCGCATCGTTCTCGCGCACGAGCGTGAGCTCGCCGGACTTGACGTTCACGCGGTGAAGGTCAAAGAACTGCGGGTTGCGCTTGTTGAGCGAGACAAGGATGTCATCCGGAAAGTTCCGGCTGACCTCGGCGATGTCGGCCCGCACACCGTCGAAGGGCGTCAGGTCGGTCTCCTTGTTGCCCGCGGAGAGGTCGATCGAATAGACCCGCCAGTTCTCATCGCCGCCCTTGTCCTGCAGGTACACGATGTGCGTGCTGTTGAACGCCCAGAAGTACTGCCGGATGCCGCGAGCCGCATCCGTCGTGACTGGCTTGGCGGCCGCCGGATCGCTCGCCGGGCCGACCCACACATTCAGCACGCCGTTGACGGGCGCCAGATACGCCAGATGCTTCCCATCCGGGCTGATCTGCGGTGACGTCCGGTCGGGGTTCCCGAAAAGGACATCCCGCGGTATCAGCGGGGTTCCGCCCGCATCCTGCGCGGACGCGGCAAGGGAGAGAGGCATGGCGGCGACACAGGCGAGCAGAGCAGCGATCTTCATCAGGCAACACTCCAGTGGATACACCCAGAGTACCGGGGATCATCGGCGAGCAGAAACGCCGCCCGTCCGCGGGCGGCCCGGCTCCCACCCTCCAGGCATGAGCCGGGGCGGACGGGCGACCTCGATCCTGCTCCGGCACCGCGTGCGACCACGCAACGCAGAGACGCGACCGGGGGTTGTACCGGTCGCGTCTCTGAAGGTTTGGGCCATGAGCGGGGGGGCGAGCCGAAAATCCGCCGACTCCGCGGTGTTCTCGCTGATGCAAGGCCTCGGTCCGGTCAGGTCACGCCCGACGGCGCCGACGCAGGGTGGCCAGCCCGGCCAGACCGGCGAAGGCCACCGAGCCCGGCGCGGGAACCTGGGTCAGCACGCGGAGCTGAGCCACAAACGGCACCTGGGCCGAGGAGAAGTTCAGGAAGTTGAAGGTGAGCACATTGCCGCTGATGCTGAAGCCGTTGCTCGGGTTCACGCTGATGTCGCGGAAGGGGTAGCCCGTCGGATAGGTCGTTCCCGGCGATCCCATGATCGGATCCGACGATGACAAGTCCAGAGCCCGGAAGATCACCGCGTCGATCGGAGCCGAGAAGGTGACCGTGCCCGAGACGCCGATGATGCCCGGCAGGCCGTCGAAGCTGAGGAAGTGGCTGTCGTAGTTGCCGGTCAGTG
>JBIPMO010000011.1:0-20369 GCA_044369085.1 Phycisphaerales bacterium | reverse complement strand
TTCGGTTCTTCAAAGGCAGAACAGATCAACCCCAGTGCCTCGAGCCTTGTGCCGAGTGCCTCATTCACGAAGGAGTCCTGCATCATGGCTATGAAAGTCCGCCCCCTCGGTGACAAGATCCTGGTCAAGCGCGATGAAGCCGGCGACAAGACCGAATCGGGCATCTACCTGCCCGAGTCCGCCAAGGACAAGCCCAAGAGCGGCACCGTCCAGGCCGTCGGCACCGGCGCGATCAACACCGAGACGGGCGAGCGCATCCCGCTGACCCTCAAGAAGGGCGACAAGGTCATCTTCTCGTCTTACGCCGGGACCGAGGTGAAGCTCGACAAGGACACGCTGCTCATCATGGCTGAGGCGGACATTCTGGCGGTGGTTGAGGACTAAGTCCGCAGGGACCGGGGATCAGGGACCGGGGACTAGTCGTCCCTTGCCGTGATCTTCGTTGCTCCCTCGAAGCGCGCTCTCGATCAACGATGCCCGCGTCTTCTGTCTGATCCCTGATCCCCGGTCCCCGGTCCCTTCTCATGACCCCCACCCAACTCCGACAAGCCCTTGGTGAACTGCATGGCGACCGCGATGTCACCTTCGCGTTCGCGAATGTCTACGACGTCCCGGGCTATGGCGTCAACGGTCACCTGCACATCAAGAACGCCATGCTCATCCCTAACGAGGCCGATGGCCTCGTCAAGCTCACCGATGGCAAACGCGTCTACATCATCACCGCCGAGAACATCGCGTGGATCAGCATTGGATAAAGGGCCAAAGGGCAAATGAGCAAATCGCAAATATGAACCAGCGCCGCGATCTCTGAGCCCTCGACCCTCGCCCCTGGACCCTCTCAAGAACCCCCAAACCCGAACCCCCAAACCCCGAACCCGACCCACACAACGCAAGCGCTCGATTTGAACTTTGGCGCTTCGCACTTTGGAGATTTGAACCATGGCCGCTAAACAGATCGCCTTTGACACCGATGCTCGCGAGCGGATCCTCCGTGGCGTGCAGAAGCTCGCCGCCGCCGTCAAGGTCACCCTCGGCCCGTCGGGCCGCGTCGTGATCCTCGAGAAGTCCTTCGGCTCGCCCACCGTCACCAAGGACGGCGTGACGGTCGCCAAGGAAGTCGAGCTCGATGATCCCTACGAGAACATGGGCGCGCAGATGGTCAAGGAAGTCGCCAGCAAGTCCAGCAAGGATGCGGGCGATGGCACCACCACCGCGACCATCTACGCCGAGGCGCTCTTCGCTGAAGGCCTCAAGAACATCACCGCCGGCGCCAACGCCAACGCGGTGAAGCGCGGCATCGATCAGGCCGTCGCCGCCGTTGTCGATGCCCTCAAGAAGATGTCCAAGCCCATCAGCGGCTCGAAGGAGATCGCCCAGGTCGGCACCTGCTCCGCCAACCAGGATGAGAAGATCGGCAAGATCATCGCCGAGGCGATGGACAAGGTCGGCAAGGACGGCGTCATCACCGTCGAAGAAGGCAAGACCCTGGACACCGAGGTCGAGCTGCTCGAAGGCATGCAGTTCGATAAGGGCTACCTCTCGCCCCACTTCGTGACCAACGTCGCGACGATGGAGGCGATCCTCGAAGACTGCTACGTCCTGATCTACGAGAAGAAGATCGCCACCGCCAAGGACCTGATCCCGATCCTCACCAAGGTTGCTGAGAGCGGCAAGAGCCTGCTCATCATCGCCGAGGATGTCGAGAGCGAAGCGCTCGCGACCCTCGTCGTGAACAAGCTGCGCGGTGTGCTGAAGATCGCCGCCGTCAAGGCCCCGGGCTTCGGCGACCGCCGCAAGGAGATGCTCGCCGATATCGCCGTGCTCACCGGCGGCAAGGCCGTGATGGAAGAGCTCGGGCTTGACCTTGAGAAGCTGACGCTCGCCGACCTCGGCCGGGCCAAGAAGGTCACCATCGACAAGGACAACACCACCATCGTCGAGGGTGCGGGCAAGAGCGCCGACATCAAGGGCCGCATCGAGCAGATCAAGCACCAGATCGACGCGACCACCAGCGACTACGACAAGGAGAAGCTGCAGGAGCGCCTTGCGAAGCTCGCGGGCGGCGTGGCGCAGGTCAACGTCGGGGCCGCGACCGAGGTCGAGATGAAGGAGAAGAAGGCCCGCGTCGAGGATGCGCTGCACGCCTGCCGCGCCGCCGTCGAAGAGGGCATCCTGCCCGGCGGCGGCATCGCCGTGCTGCGGGCTCGCAAGGCCATCGACGCTCTGAAGAAGAAGCTCAGCGGCGATGAGCGCGTCGGCGCGGACATCGTCGAGCGGGCCCTGTCGGCCCCGATCAAGCAGATCGCCGCCAACTGCGGCCTCGATGGGTCGGTCATCGCCCACACCGTCGAGAACTCCAGCGAGCAGAACTACGGCTTCAACGCCATGACCCACGAGTACGGCGACCTGGTCAAGATGGGTGTCATCGTCCCCACCAAGGTCGAGCGCGTCGCCCTGCAGAACGCGGCCTCCATCGCGGGGCTGCTGCTGACCACCGATGCGGCGATCGTGGAACTGAAGGAGAAGAAGGCGAAGGCGCCGGCTGGTGGCGGGATGGATGATATGGATTATTGATCGTTCGCAAGAACGACCGCACTGACTATGCAAAGCCGAAGCCCACGGATCCGTATCCGTGGGCTTCGTGGGCTTCTTTGTGCGCGTTATCATTCTTCACATGAAACGGGGTTGGAACGACTGGTATCACGTCAATGGGAATACCTACGGGACGTGGCTGCGGGGCGATGCCTGGGGTTGGCGGGCGCGGCACCATCGGGAGCACGTCGAGGGGGACTACAGGAATCCGCCTCCCAAGGGGATGTATGAACGGCTGCTGCGGTACTCTAAAGATCTGATGGAGCGCGCGCCGGTGCGGTTGTCAGCCGCGGCGCGGCGCATCGCCTGCGATGAGTTTGTGGCATCTTTGCAGCGGCACGGGATCGAGGTTGTGTGCGCGTGCATCGATGACCACCACTTCCATGCGCTCGCGCGGCTTGTGTTACCCCGGCCCACGGATTCGGATCCGTGGGCTTCGACCAGGACACGCAACGACCCGTTGTACGCGTACATCCGTCACATCGTGGGGATCGCGAAGAAGGATGCATCGCGAAGCGTGTCGGATGCGGGTCTCGCGCCGCAAGGCGGGATCTGGGGCAAGCGATTCAAGATCACGGAGATCGAGGATCGAAGGCATCAGGTCGCGGTGGCGAGATACATCCTGAGACATGGCGGCAAGGGGGCGGAGGTGTGGCGCATGTTGTCGCCACAAACTCAAGCAGAACCGATCAAGTCCAGGGCCATCAACCCTCGCGCCTGACCACCACCCGCACAATCCGCGATCCCAGATCGATCATCTGTGCTGCCGGGAACCGCTCACGGACTTCCTTCACAATCGTCTGGTCGAGCGCGAGCAGGTCTTCGGTGCGCAGCCTAGGCAGCAGCGCCAGCATTTCCAGTCCCGCGGCGGCGGTCATCTCGCTCAGATCGCTCAAGCACATGCGGTTGATGCCGGTGTGCACGAAGTCGGCGGCCCAGTCCTGCGGGTCGGTGTGAAGCTGGCGGACGGCGGCACGCAGATCTTCCCGATCAAGTCGGGCGTGGGCCCAGGGGATGTCGATGGTGGCGGCCCAGTGGGCGCCATCGATCGAGAAGAAGGGGTTGTATTCGATGGACGCCACGCCACCCGGGCGGAGCAGGCGAGCGATCTCGCGCAGAGCGGCGGCGGGGTCCATGATGTGCTCGAAGGTCTGCCAGCTATGGATGCGGTCGAAGGATGCATCGGGGAGCGCCGACCGACAGATGTCATCGCGGCGAAGGTCGATGCGCGGGCGGATGCGGGCGAGGTCGGCGCCCGGCACACAGGCCTCGTAGCCGCGCCATGCATCATCGCTGATGACTTTGGATGGTTCGATATCGATGCCCACCACGCGCTCGGCTCCTTCGTGCGCGAGCCAGATGCACTCGCGGCCATCGCTCGCGCCGATGACGAGCACATCGCGAGCGGGTGCATCGCTCGCGAGCGTGGCGATGAGGTGCGTGCCCAGAGCGACGCGGCTGCGGATGCCCGCCATGTCGCCCGCGTGCTGACCCGCGATGCCCGCGTAGCCGGTGGCGCTGGCGATGACAGCGCGGTCGCGCTGGAAGATCCGCGCGGCGAAGCCGGGGACCACCGCGAGTTGTCGGCCATGCGCATCAGTGAAGGATGGATCGGCGGGCATCGCTACCAGCTATCGGCGAGGTGGCGGGCAGCGCTGCAGCGTGGTGGGGTTCGCCGCGAACGGCGGGTGCGGGCCCAGTTCCGCGATTTGGCGCGGTTTTGAGATTGTCACCCGATGTTGTGGGGAGTTCCCAGCGCGTTGTGGGCTTTGGTGGCCTACAATGGGGGTGATCTTGCCTCTCTCCGTCTGATCGTCAGATGGCGACTCTCAGATCGCCGCCGCTTTTCTCTGCCCGAGTTCAAGCCCCGGTCGTCCACAATCAAGGGCACTGCAGGAAAGCGTCCATGAAGCTCTATGTTGGAAATCTGTCGTTCAATACCTCCGAGTCGCAGCTCCGCGAGCTGTTCGCCGCCCATGGCGATGTGACCTCGGCGTCTCTGGTGATGGACCGGGAAACCGGTCGTCCCCGCGGGTTCGGGTTCGTTGAGTTCGCGAACGCCGAGCACGCCAAGGCTGCGATGGCTGCGCTCAGCGGGACCTCGTTCGATGGTCGTAACCTCACGGTCAACGAAGCCAAGCCCCGCGAAGGCGGCGGTGGCGGCGGCGGCGGTGGTGGCTACGGCGGCGGCCGTGGCGGCGGTGGTGGTGGTGGCGGCGGCGGTGGCCGCGGTCGCTGGTAAATCACCCTTCTGAAATGACATTCAACGCACCGACCTCCGCTCGCGGGGTCGGTGCTTTCGTTTTGGGCTTGGTGGGGAGTCGGGTTTGGGGTTGGGGTTTCGGGAGTAGAGAGTCGGGTTTGGGGTTTCGGGGTTGGGGGTGTGGGAGGCAGTTGGCGCATGGGGCGCTCACATCTGAACGCAGATGGCTGACTGCCGATTACTCGCCACCGGCCAACGACCGTGGACCATGGACCATGGCGGCGAATCTGTGGGGTTGAATCTGAAATCTGAAATCTGAAATCTGAGATCTGAAATCTCAGATCTGAGAACAAAGCCTCTTGACCCAGACTCCCACCGCCGAACCCCCCAAACCCGATCTCCGTCCGAGACCCGAAACGCGAAACCCGAAACCCCAACCCCGAACCCCCAAACCCCAAGCCCCAAGCCCCAACCCCGATTCCAACTCCCACATCACAGGGTTGTCGCCCGCACCTCAGTGCGGGACCTCTTTGACGGCGTTGCGGTTCCAGGCGGGGATGCGGACGACGATGGGCCCGTCGCCCTTGATGTCGCACTGGCAGGAGAGTCGGCTGTTGCGTTGGAGGCCCGGTGCTTCTTCGACGCGGTCTTCCTCGGCTTCGGAGGCTTCGGAGAGGTGGTTCATGCCCTGTTCGATGTAGACGTGGCAGGTCGAGCAGGCGCAGACGCCGCCGCAGGCGTGCTCGATGTTGATGCCGTGCTCGAAGGCCAGTTCGAGCAGGTGCTCGCCCTTGGAGCCCATGAGGTTGACCTCGGTCTGGTCCTTGCCGGTGAGGCCGATGGGGTCTTCGAGCAGGAACTTGACGGGGACGACGGCCGGGCCGTGGTCGTGATCGGAGTGGCGGAGGTGCATGCTGGTCGGGTTCCGGGGAGTCTCGGGGTCGCGTTGAAGTGGAAGGACATGGTAGGGCGAGGGGGTCCTGGAAGTGCGGGGCGCCCGTCACTTCCGTTCCGGGCTCGTTGTGGCGGTCACACTTTTGTGGCGCTGCTGCCGAGCCTGCGCCAGAGGGTCTCGTACTTGGCCCGGACGGGGCCCGCGACTTCCTCGATGAACCTGTCGGTCTGGTGGGGGGCGAGGCCGACGAACCTGGCGGGGTCGAGTTCGCTCGCGATGTCGACGCCCTGCATCAGCGGTTCGCGGGCGAGTCGTTCGAGGAGATCGTTGGGCTTGCCCTGATCCTTGACGGTGCGGGCGGCTTCCTGGGCGTGGGCGCGGATGGCCTCGTGGACCTGCTGGCGGTCGCGGCCGAGCTTGGTGGCGGCGAGCATGAGGTTCTCGCTGGCGAGGAAGGGCATCTCGGCATCGAGGTTGCGCTTGACCGAGCCGGCGTGCACGATCAGTCCCGAGCAGACATCGTGCATGAGGTCGAGCGCGCCATCGAGGGCGAGGAAGGCCTCGGGGAGGACGAGCCTGCGGTTGGCCGAGTCGTCGAGGGTGCGCTCGAGCCACTGGGTGGCGGCGGTGTCGTACGCGCTGGTCGGGAGCGTCATGACGAACCGGCAGAGCCCGGTGGCCCGCTCGCAGCGCATGGGGTTGCGCTTGTAGGGCATGGCGGAGGAGCCGATCTGGTCTTTCTCGAAGGGCTCGTCGAGTTCCTTGAGGTTGCAGAGCAGGCGGATATCGCCCGCGACCTTGTGCAGGACGGCGGCGAGGGCGGCGAGGGCCGAGAGGATCATGGCATCGATGACGCGAGGGTAGGTCTGCCCGACGGCGATGAGGATGTCGGCGGCATCCCAGCCGAGCTTCCGTGCGACGAGGCGCTCGAGCTCCTCGACCTTGGCGGCGTCGGCATCGAAGAGTGCCAGGTAGGAGGCCTGGGTGCCGGTGGCGCCCTTGAGGCCGCGCAGGGGCATGGCCGAGCGGACCTGCTCGCAGTGCCGCAGCGCCAGAGCGACATCGGTTCCCCACATGGCGGCTCGTTTGCCGATGGTGGTGGGCTGGGCTGCCTGGTAGTGGGTGAAGGCCAGGCACGGGGTGGCGCGGTGCGCTGCGGCGAAGGTGGCCAACGCATCGATCAGGCGAGCGGCCTTGGCGCAGGTGAGGTCCAGGGCCTCGCGGAGGATGGGGATCTCCGTGTTGCAGTTGATGTCCTGGCTGGTGGCGCCGAGATGGATGACCCCGCGAGCGATCGGTGCGGCATCGCCGTAGGCGTGGACGTGGGCCATGACATCGTGGCGGAGGCGTTTCTCGTGATCGGCGGCCCGGCGGAAATCCTCTTCCGTGATCGAGAGGCTCGCGCGGAGGGCATCGACCTGCTGCTGGGTGACGGGCAGTCCCATCTCGTGCTGGGCCTCGGCCAGGGCGAGCCAGATGCGGCGCCAGGTCTCGAACTTGCGGCGGTCGGACCAGACGGCCTGCATGGCGGCCGAGGCGTAGCGTCCCGAGAGGGGGGAGGTGTAGCCGGACCGGGGGTCGTGCGGGGCGGGGAGGTCGGCGGGTTGGGTCGGTTGGTTGGGCATGTTTTGGCTGGAGGGCGCGTGATCGTCGGCCTTCCTGCGGGTAGGCTGATCCGAAGCCACGCATGGATCGTATCGAAGTGGTGTCGCGCTGCGGCCCCTTCGGGGGGCGGGTCCCGGCTTTGGGAGCCGGGTCGTGCGGCGCGGCGGGTCGAGGGGCTAATGGAGCGCCCCGTGATGTGGTCGGGCCCTGATCGGCGGGTGACCGAAGGGCCTTGCAGGTTGCGGATGTTGATCGATCGCCATGGCTCCCCCTCCGGCACCACCATCGCATGAGCCCTTGCCGACGGTGCCCCCGCCGGATCCGAGCTCGCGCGATGATCACGCGATGTCGGTCGAAGAGGCGCGGCAGGCGGACCTGTATCGCCGTCACCTGCGCGGGGATCGGACGGCTCTGGAGGAACTTCTGGTTTCGATCGAGCCCCGGCTGTTCTCGCTGTGCCTGCGCATGGCGGGGGATCCGCAGGATGCTCGCGACCTGTGCCAGGAGGCGATGGTCAAGGTGATCAAGGGGCTGCCGAACTTCGGGGGTCGGAGCCGTCTGAGCACGTGGATGATCCGGATCACCATGAACGTGTGCCTGACGAGCCGCCGACGGGCCAGAATCCGCAAGACGAGCAGCCTGGACAGCCCGGGGGGTGGGTCCGGGAAAGGTGCGGCGGCCGGGCAAGGGATGGGATCGCAACTGCGAGATCCCCGGGAACCCGCGGTGGAGCAGCGCATCCAAGAAGCGGAGGAGCTCGCCGCACTGGCGGCGGGGATATCCCTGATGGAACCCGAGCAGCGTGCGCTGCTTATCCTGCGAGATGCGCAGGATATGGAGTATGGAGAGATCGCCGAGCTGCTCGGCGTGCCGGTGGGGACGATCAAGAGCCGCCTATTCCGTGCTCGGCAGGCGCTGCGCACGCTGGTGGAGGGGGCGTCCGGGAAGGGCAGGAGTTCGTGAGGGTCGGCGTCGGAGCGCCCGCTCGTAGACTCGATGGATGGATCAAGGACCGATGGACAGAACCACGCTCGAGAATGATCTGATCGACCTGCTGGATGGCAGGCTGCCGCCCGAGCGAGCCAAGCGTGTCCGCGAGGCGTTGTCGTCGGACCCAGCGCTTCATCGCCTGGTGGAAAGGATGGCCGCGGATCGGCGCGGGCTGGGGCGTTTGCGTCAGGCGGATGAGCATCGAGAGCGCGCCAGGACGGAGGGAGTGCGTGATGCCGTGCGGGCCGCCGTCGAGGCGGCCGAGCGTGACGGGCTGCTCGGGCACCGGGCCCAGGCGAGAGGCAAACGCAACAGCGGGAGGCACCTTGTCGCCGCGGCCGCGCTGGTGGGGGTGTTGACGCTGGTGGTGGGGGTGTCGCTTCTGCTCGGCTTCAAGGGGGATCGGCTCGCCGAATCGGTGATCGGCGGAAGGCCCGGGGTGCGCGGCGTGGTGAAGCAGCCCGAGGCGAGGTACACGGATGCAGAGCCCGCCTCGGCGGGCGGCGAAGTCGGGCCTGTGGGTCCGAGCGGTGAAGCGGGCAAGCCTTCGCAGGCGATGGCGCTGGCCGAGGATCAGGGCCGCCGCGTGTCGCGAGAACTCGCCGAGGACCGCCGCAGGCTGGATTCGTGGCTCGCCGATGCGACGAGCCGCGTGGGAGGCGACCCGTTGCTCGCGTGGCGAGCGTTGCCGAGCGCGGAAGAGACCGAGGCCGCTCTTGCGCGGTCGCGGACCGGCGAGCTGAGCATCGAGGATGCGGCGATTCTGGCGTTCACGCATCGGCTTCGCGTGGTTGTCCCCGCCGCCCAGGGCGACCCGACGGCCGAGAAGGCCCGTGAGGCGTTCTCGGGCAAGCCGGTGTTCGCCGAGAACGCGAGCGCATCTTCCTCTTCGGTGGTGATCGGTGCGACCCAAGCGAGAGCGATCCCCGCGGCGGGGCGCTCGTGGAGCATGGATGTCCGCGCCTCGCTTGACCCCGAGCGTGCCGCGGTTCGCGGGGCTCTGGCTGAGATCGTGGCGAAGGTGGTCGGGTCGGGGCTGGAGAAGCCCCGCTTCGAGGTGGCGGAAGTGGATCCGGCGGCGGCGTTGCCCGCCGTCACCATTGATGATGTGCTGTGGTGGACCCATCCCGCTTCGGAGTGGTCGCGCGAGGTGTCGCTGCGGGTCGATGTGGTAGTGAAGTAGCTCGCGATGCGGGCGGGGTTGGTGGCGGGAAGTGATTCAGCGCGGGGAGCGGCGCAGCCGGCGGTCCATTCGGCGCGCGGCAAGGGTCGCCCCGGGCAGGACGACCAGTCCCATCATCGCTGCCAGGTGCGGGGTCGGCCGCGGCTCGTGGCGGGAAAGGCTCGACGTGACGACGCTGTCGCCGCGGGTGTAGAGCAGGGCGACGCCGAGCATGAGGCACAGCACGGCGACGATGCGGAGGAGCCAGGGACGTTTGGGCACGGCGGCGGATCCTTCGAGCGAGCGACGGCTCCGGCCCGCGCGATCGGGCCGGTGACCAGAACAGATTCATGCTCGAAGGGGGGACCGATGCGGGCGGTCATGGGCCGGTTGCGGACCGATTCGAGCGAGCGCGAGACGAGGAGCGGAGTGTAGCGTCCGCCACGAAGCGGGCGGGGGATGTGGACATCGGCGGGGTAAGTCGCGCGGCTTGAATCGGCGGGCGCGGGGATCGGGCGGTTGTCGGTGCGGTTGCGCGGCTGTATCGTCCGCCTCCGGTGGCAGGCCCGAACGACAAGATCGTGTTTCCCTTGGCGCGGCGCGCAGCGGTGCTGTGCGCGCTCGCGGGGGTGCCGGCGTGGTCGGCAGCGCACGCTCAGGAGCGGCGCGAGCCGGTGGCGGAGCCCGCGGCGGCGCCGCCGCCCGCTGCGACGGTCGAGGATGCCGAGCGCGCGGACCAGGACCCCAACGAGGGGCGCCTGGTGAAGGAGGTCCGGTTCGAGGGGCTCAAGCGCGTGACGGAGACGCTGGCGCGCAACCAGTTGCGGTCGGCGGCGGGGCGCCCGTACTCGCGTCGGATCGCGCAGGAGGATCTGCGGCGTCTGGAGCGGCTGGGCGAGTTCCGTGACATCCGGGTCGAGGTGCAGATCGACCAGGCGGACCTGAACGTCGTGCTGGTGTTCCGCGTCGTCGAGTCGCCGCTGGTCAAGGACGTGGCGGTGACGGGGAACCGCGAGATCTCCGACCAGGACATCCGCGAGACGGTGGGGAGCGTGATCAGTCTGATCGCCGGGGTTCCGATCGACGACTTCCAGATCGGCCGGGCGCAGCGGGCGATCGAGGAGCTGTACAGAAACCGCGGGTACTACCAGGCGCAGGTGACGGTGGATGAGAGCGAGCTCGAATCGCTGGGGAACATCATCTTCAAGGTGCGCGAGGGCGAGCGGGTCAAGGTGACGGTGGTGCGCTTCGAGGGGAACGAGGCGATCCCCGACAAGGTGCTGCGGCGCGACCTCAAGACCAAGACCGCGGGGATCTTTGACCGCGGCGTGATCGACGACGCGGTGCTGGACGGGGACGTGGCGGCGGTCGTCAAGGCGTACCTCGACAAGGGGTTCCTGGATGTGCGCTCGTCGCGGCAGATCACGCCGAGCCCCAACGGCAAGGAAGCGATCATCACCTTCCTGATCGAGGAGGGCCAGCAGTACACGCTTCGCGAGGTGAGCGTTGAGGTGCAGTCGGGGCGGGAGGAAGCCGCCGACGCGGCCGAGCCGCCGGCGGTGTACTCGCGCGAGCAGCTCACCGGGCTCGTGCAGCTCAAGGCGGGCGATGCGTTCAGCCAGAAGCAACTCGACGATTCGGTGAAGGCGGTGCGCGACGCGTACCTGAAGCTGGGCTACGTCGATGCGCAGGTGCGGAGCGTGACGCTGCGCGACCCCGAGCGGCCGTTCGTGGACATGCGGCTGGTGGTGACCGAGGGCGAGCGTTTCCGGACGGGGATGGTGTACATCCAGGGGAACGATCTGACGCAGCAGAAGGTGGTGCGGCGCGAGGTGACGATCAAGCCCGACCGGTGGCTTGACGGGACGGCGGTCGAGGACACCGAGCGCCGGCTGCGCAACAGCCAGCTGTTCAACACGAATCCCGCGGCCGGGCCGACCCCCAAGGTGACGATCCAGCCCGCCGACCCCGCGACCCCCGGTGTTCGCGACGTGCTGATCGAGGTGGAGGAGACGAACACGGGTTCGCTGGGCTTCGGGGTGGCGGTGGGATCCGACGCCGGGGTGACCGGCGCGATCACGCTGAATCAGCGGAACTTTGACCTGGCGGACCTGCCGGACTCGTTCGACGAGTTCGTGCGCGGGCGCTCGTTCCGCGGTGCGGGCCAGGAGTTCCGCCTGTCGATCCAGCCGGGCACGGAGGAGAGCAACTACTCGCTGAGCGTGACCGAGCCGTCGTTCCTCGAGAGCGACTACTCGCTGGGCGGGTCGGCGTATTTCCGTCAGCGTGAGTACGACGAGTACGACGAGGAGCGCGTGGGGTCGCGCGTGCGGATCGGTCGCCGCTTCGGCGAGCGGTGGACGGGGAACGTCGCGGCCCGCATCGAGGGCGTCACGGTCGACGACATCGGTCGCAACCCGCTGACGGACCTGAAGGAGGTCGAGGGCTTCAACCTGATCACTGGGGTCGGCCCGGAACTGGTGCGCACGAGCGTTGACAACCGGTTCCGTCCGACGCTGGGGACGTACAGCGCGATCTCGATCGAGCGTGTCGGGGCGTTCGGCGGCGATTATGAGTTCACCAAAATCGGCGCCGAGCATCAGGTGTACTTCCCGCTGGATGAGGATGTGCTGGGCTACAAGACGGTCCTGTCGTTCAAGGGGCGGGTGAACTACATCCCCGAGGACGCCGACGAGGTGCCGATCTTCGAGCGCTTCTACCTTGGTGGTCGATCGTTCCGCGGGTTCGAGTTCCGCGGGGTGGGGCCGACGGGGACGCGCGTGGACGGGACGCCCGATGACGAGAAGATCGGCGGCAACTGGGCGTTCTTCTTCGGGACGGAGGTCGAGAAGCCCCTGTACCGCGACATCCTGGCCGGGGTGGTGTTCATCGACACGGGCACGGTGTCGGAGGATCTGTCCTTCGAGAAGTACCGCGTGACGGCGGGATTCGGGATCCGGCTGTACATCCCGCAGCTCGGGCAGGCGCCGCTGGCGTTTGACTTCGGGTTCCCCATCGTTGTCGAGGAGCGCGACAACGATCAGGTCTTCTCGTTCAGCCTGGACATCCCGCTGCAGTAAGGCCGAGCCGGGGACTGCGCGCCGGGCGTGTCTGCGGTAGACTTTCCGTCCCGGGACCCCGAACAGACACCCTTTCATCGGAGCGGAACATGCGCAACCGTGCTCGTGGCTGGAACTGGACCTTTCTTGCCCTCGGCGTCACGCTGAGCGCCGGGGTGTGGACCCTGGCGACCAACCCAGCGCAGGCCAACCGCGCGGCGACGGCCCCGGGTTGCTGCGTGGCGACGCTGGACCTGAACGTGGTGATCGAGTCGCTGGAGGAGCGCAAGACCCTCGAGACCGAGCTGCAGAGCTTCATCGGCGCCAAGGAGAAAGAGCTGCAGGACATGCAGAAGAAGGCCCAGCAGGCCCAGGACGACCTCAAGATCCTCCCCGAGAAGAGCAAGGACTGGTTCGCCAAGCGCGACGAGGTGGCGGCGCTGGCGGTGCAGTTCCGAGCGGCGCAGGAGGTGGGCCGTCAGATCGTCGAGGACAAGCGCAAGCGGATGCACCTTGACCTGTTCAGCAAGATCACCGACGCGGCGACGCGGTACGCCCAGCGCGAGGGCTTCGCGCTGGTGATCTCCAGCGACAGCAAGGTCGAGATCCCCGATCAGGCTCCCGAGCGCGACGTGCAGGCGGCGATGGTGAACCGTCGCGTGCTGCACGCCGAGGCGAGCAACGACATCAGCGCCGGGGTCGCGCAGATGCTCAACAACGAGTTCAAGGCGCGCTGAGGTGAGCACGGCCGCCGCGGGATCGAGGATGCGGGTGACGAGCGCGATGCTCGCCGAGCAGCTGCGGGGCAGGCTGGTCGGGCCCGGCGATGTCGAGATTCACGGGATCGAGGCGCTGCACGCGGCGTCGCCGACGGACCTTTCGTTCCTGCGCAGCGGGCGTTTCGCCGATGCGCTGGCCAAGAGCCGCTGCGCCGCGGCGCTCGTCACCGAGGGGGCGATCGACGCGGAGGCGGCCCTGGCGGCCAACCCGCGGCGAGCGCTGATCATCGTGAAGGACGCGGACCACGCCCTGATCGGGCTGCTCGAGTTCCTGGCCCCCAAGTGGGAAGCCAGGCCGGGGCGTCACCCCTCGGCGGTGATCCACGCAGATGCGACCATCGCGGAGTCGGCCGCGATCGGGGCCAACTGCACGGTCGGCGCCGGCAGCAGCATCGGTGAAGGGTGCTGCATCGGGCCCGGCGTCGCGATCGGGGCGAACGTCACGATCGGCCGCGGGTGCATGATCCACGCCAACGTGGTGATCGAGCAGGGCTGTGTGCTGCATGACGGGGTGATCCTGCACGGTGGCGTGGTGATCGGGGCCGACGGATTCGGGTACCGGCCCGCGGCGGACGGGAAGAGCCTGGTGAAGATCCCGCACATCGGGAACGTGGTGATCGAATCGGGGGTCGAGATCGGCGCCAACAGCTGCGTCGACCGTGGGAAGTTCGGCGCGACACGGATCGGCGCAGGGACGAAGATCGACAATCTGGTGCAGATCGGCCACAACGTGCAGGTGGGCCGCTGCTGCGTGATCTGCGGTTGCTGCGCTCTGGGGGGCAGCGTGACGCTGGGCGATGGGGTGACGCTCGCGGGCCAGGTGGGGGTCGCGGACGGGCGAACGCTCGGCGCCGGGGTCACGGTGGGGGCGGCGTCGGGGGTGATGAACGACATCCCGGCCGGTGAGACGTGGTTCGGGTACCCGGCTCGCGGATCTCGGCACGCGATGCGGATGCTCGCGGCGCTGGAGCGGCTGCCCGAGATGGTGCAGCCGATGCGCCGGCTGATCCGCGATCAGGACGCGAAGGGGAGCTGAGGGCGCGACGGTCTATCGGGTGTCGCCGTCGCCGCTCAGCAGGGCCTTGATGACTTCCTTGGCGGCGCTCTCGCCGGTGCCGGCGCTCGTGAGCACGACGGCGCCGCGGTCGGTCTTGGGGTCGATGGCCATCATGGCAAAGAAGGTGCCGGCGCTGCCGTTGTGCCAGTGAACGGTGGTGTCGGGCGATCGGATCATGGCCCATCCGCAGGCGTAGTCCTTGCCCGCATCTTCGCCGCCGCCGACCGCGTGAAGGCGTTCGAAGGCCTCGCGGGGGAGGTCGATGCCGCGGGTCGGCGTTCCCCGCAGGCCCGCGAGGTGGAAGGCGGCAAAGCGAGCGAAGTCCTCGATGGACATGCTGGCATCGCCCGCGGGGGCGAGCGGGGGCTCGATGCGATAGATGAAGCCGACGGGGTGGGTCATGAGCTTTTCGCCGATGGGTTGGTGGCCCAGTGGCTGATCGGGACGCTCCTTGGTCGCGGGCCAGCCGAACCCCGCCGAGGTCATGCCGAGCGGGTTGAAGATCCGCTCGCGCATCATGTCCTCGTAGGCGAGGTCCGCGGCCTTCTCGAGCATGGCCGCCGCGATGGCGTAGCCAGCGTTGGAATAGACGAACCCTCCGACGGGAGAAGCGGGCGGGCGGGCGAGAAGGGCTTCGCAGAGCGCGCGGCGTTGTTCGCGAGGATCGCCCTTGAGGCCGCGGAGCAGCTTGAAATCGGCCGGGTTGCCCTCGGTGAACGGCGGGATCCCTCCCCGGTGGTGCAGCAGCTGATCGAGCATCACCGGGCGGTAGGCATCGTTCATGCCTTGCATGTCGGGGAAGAGCTCGCCAAGGGTCGTCTCCCATCGGATGGTGCCGTCGTGCACCAGGATGGCGGCGAGGGTCGCGGTCATGGCCTTGGTGCATGAACCGATGTGGAAGCGGTCGCCGGGCTGCACGGATTGTGCCTCCGCATCCTGCGAACGCTTGCCCCAGAGGCCCGATGCGATGAGGCCGTTGCTGGAGAAGCTGGCGGCGGCGATGGCGGGCTGGGCGTGCTTGGTGGCGGCCTGGACGATGATGCTCGCGATGCCGGGCGGGGGGGCTTCGAGGTCCTGGGCTTGCGCAGCGCGCAGCGAGAGCAACGTCGCGAGCATCGCGCACGGGATCGCGAGGCGGCGGGCGAGTCGGGTGGTCATGGGTGTCTCCCGCGATCGAGCGTTACTTGAGGCGCTTGATCTTCTTGATGTCGGTGCTCTCGATGGTCTGGGTCACCCCGGGCTGCGGCTCGAACTCGGCGTTCAGGACCGTGGTGATTTCGAAGGACTGGAGCCATCCGGAGAAGGGCTCCCAGACCTGGGTTCCCTTGGAGTCGAACTTGGTGAGCCTGGCCTTGACGACCGAGCCCGCGCCGTCGGCAAGAACGGCGTCGCCCTTGACATCGATCTTGGCCTTGGTCTGGTCGGCTTCCTGGAGGGTGTGGGTCCAGGTGATTTTGAGGGCATCGGCCAGGCCGCCCGGTGCGGCGCTGCCCAGGGTCTGGGTGGCGGACCAGGCTGCGCCGACGGGCTGACCTTCCTTGGGGGAGCGCGTGGTGAAGATCTCGGCGAGGCGGTTCTGCATGGTGGCCTCATCCATGAACTGTCGTGCCATGCGGGCCATGGGGATGCTCGGGACGACGCCCGGCGCGAACTTCACCTCCGAGACATTCCCGCCCGGTGAGACCTGGAAGGTGAAGGGACTGGCCAGCAGCGGTCGGATGACTGGTGCGAGCGGGTTGGCTCCGTCTTCAGCCGCGGGCTTCTCGCTGTCGAAGGAGAGGCCGGTTTTCATGAGCTCGCTCTGGCTCGCGAACGAGATGGCCTGGTAGGCACCTTGGATGGTCGCTCCCTGATCGTGGATGTCGATGATCTTGAAGTTGAGCCGCAGCTTGCGGCGGGACTGCTGATTGGCCGCGCCCTTCTCCATGATCTCGGCTCGCAGAACGCTGTAGGTGGATTCCTCGATCTCGTAGGTGGCCTCGGCGCTGTGCACGAACTTGGGGACGACGTTGAAGTCCGGGCTCTGCTGGGCGGCGGAGGCGGCCGCGAGCGACAGGACGATGGCTGCGGGGGCGGCGAGGAAGGAACTGGTCAGGAAGTGCATCGGGCGCTCCAAGAAGGTACGGGGCCTGGTGGGTTCGAGGGTGGTGGGCTGCCGCGGTCGCGGTCTGTTTCTATCGGCGGATTGTGGTGCGGGTGCACGGTCCCGGAGGTGGGGGGGCGAGCACGGATACTCCGCGTGATGATAGGGCGGAGCTTGCATCTGCACCCCCGGCCCGCCCTCGCGCCGGGCGAGGGGGTGCTGAGCCGGGAGAAAAAGCAACAGGGCCCGGCCTGCGCCGGGCCCTGAGGTTGGCATGGATGAATCGAGGGAGTCAGGTGGATTACTGACGGGCGGCAATGGGCGTGCCCGCGTTCTTGTCGGCGGCCTTGGCGCCGTCCTTGCAGTGGTCGCCATCGTTCTTGCAGGGCTCGCCATCGGCGCGCTTGCCGGTGCCCTTGCAGCAGCCCGCATCGGACTTGGCCGAGGCGTTCTCGACCTTGCCCTTGGCGGAGCAGCAGGTGGCGGGGTTGGCAGCGCAGGCGGCCTTGGCCTCGTCAGAGCAGCCGCCGTTCTCCTTGAGGGAGACCTTCTCGAGCTTGGCGGCGGGGTTGTAGAACATGGCGGGCATGACGACGGGGGTCTGGCCCGCCATCACGACGCTGGTGCCGAAGCGGGTGGCCTTGGCTTCGCCGGTGCAGGGCTTGTTGCAGGAGCCTTCCTTAGCTGCGACGGTGGAGACCTTGGCCTCGCCCGAGCAGGACTTGGCGCACTCGCCGGCTTCCTTGGCAGCGACGGTCGAGACCTTGGCCTCGCCGGTGCAGGGCTTGTTGCAGGAGCCTTCCTTAGCTGCGACGGTGGAGACCTTGGCCTCGCCGGTGCAGGGCTTGTTGCAGGAACCTTCCTTGGCGGCGACGGTGGAGACCTTGGCCTCGCCGGTGCAAGGCTTGTTGCAGGAGCCTTCCTTGGCGGCGACGGTGGAGACCTTGGCTTCGCCCGAGCAGGACTTGGCGCACTCGCCGGCTTCCTTCGCGGCGACGTTGGTCACCTTGGCAGCTTCACCGGAGCAACCGCCCTCTTTGGCGGCGACGTTCTGGGCCTTGGAGAGGGGGCAGCAGGACTTCTTCTCGCCGCCCTCTTTGTTGGCGACGGTGGTGACGGTCTTGGTGGCTTCGGCGGACTTATCGCCGCAGGCAGCGACCATGGAGCAAAGCGACTTGCCGGTCATGGTCATGTAGCCCGCGCCGCCAACGGCGACGAAACCGGCGATGGCGACAACGCAGGAGATACAGGTGGCACCGAGACGACGCATGGGGACCTCCTCAAGGCTACGTGACCGGCGGGCGAGCAAGCCGTGGGTCGGACGGAATTTGCACGCTCGGGAAAACACCCGAGCTGCGGAAGAACAATACGCACACCGACCCCGCTCCGAGCGGGCCGGCCTCCTAGGCATACCCGGATGGGCGGCCTTGGATTCCACTGATTCTGACACATCGGCGTATCGGCACAAGTGAATTCCGGACATTCGGGGGCGGAGGCCCGAAGTCGGGGTGATCGAGGGCCCGCGACGGCGGGATTGCGACAAGAATTCCTGTCTGGCAGGACGCTGGCGGGTCCTGGTCAGCCCAGCATCGACAGGGGGATGGTCCGAGAACGTCCGGGCTGGCGGGCAACGGTTCCCTCGGGGGGTTCGCGGCTGCCGATTGCTCAGCCGAAAACGATGCCCTGGGCCAGCGGCAGGTCCGAGCCGTAGTTGATGGTGTTTGTCTGGCGTCGCATGTAGGCCTTCCAGGAATCGGAGCCGGATTCGCGGCCTCCGCCCGTTTCTTTTTCGCCGCCGAAGGCCCCACCGATCTCGGCGCCGCTGGTTCCGAGGTTGACGTTGGCGATGCCGCAATCCGAGCCCGCGGGGGAGAGGAAGCGCTCGGCGGCGCGGTTCGAGGCGGTGAAGATGGCGCTGGAGAGGCCCTGAGGGACATCGTTCTGGAGGGTGAGGGCCTCATCGAAGTCGCGGGCTTCGAAGATGTAGAGGATGGGGGCGAAGGTTTCATCGCGGGTGATGTGCGGGACGACGAGTTCGCCGCGTGGCCCGCGGGGGACCTCGATGATGGTGGGTTCGACGAAGTGGCCCGGTGTTTCCTTGAAGCGTGCGATGCCGGGGAGGCCGCCGCAGAGGACGGCGCAGCCTTCGTCGGCGGCGCGTTCAAGGGCGGTGGCCATCTGGGCGACGGCTCGGTCGTTGATGAGCGGTCCCATGAGGGTCTGGGCGGCCATGGGGTCGCCGATGCGGACGCTCTTGTAGCCCGCGAGGAGGGCGGGGAGGATGCGCTGCTTGGCATCGCCGACGCAGATGAGTCGGCGGGTGGTGGTGCAGCGCTGGCCCGCGGTGCCGACAGCGCCGAAGAGGATGGCTCGCTTGGCGAGTTCCATGTCGGCATCGGGCATGAGGATGATGGCGTTGTTGCCGCCGAGCTCGAGGAGGGTGCGGCCGAGTCGTTCGGCGACGACCGCGCCGACGCGTTTGCCCATGCGGCACGATCCGGTGGCGCTGATGAGCGGGATTCGGCGGTCGGCGATCATGGGCTCGCCGACTTCGGTGTCGGTGCCGATGACGAGGGGGAAGACATCGGCGGGGTCGATGCCTTGCGGGGGCTTGAAGTGCGGCTGCTCGCGCATGACCTTGTGGACGATGCGCGTGGCGGCGACGGCGATGAGCGGCGTGAGGGTGCTGGGCTTCCAGATGACGGTGTCGCCGCAGACAGCGGCGAGCATGGCGTTCCAGGCCCAGACGGCGATGGGGAAGTTGAAGGCGGTGATGACCCCGACGGGGCCGAGCGGGTGCCACTGCTCCATCATGCGGTGGTTGGGGCGTTCGGAGGCGATGGTGAGGCCGTAGAGCTGGCGCGAGAGGCCCACGGCGAAGTCGGCGATGTCGATGCACTCCTGGACCTCGCCCTTGCCCTCGGCGTGGATCTTGCCCATCTCGAGGGTGACAAGGGCTCCGAGGTCATCTTTGTGCGCGCGGAACTCGTTGCCGATGAGGCGGACGATCTCGCCGCGGAGCGGGGCGGGGAGGAGGCGCCAGTGGGTGAAGGCGGCTGAGGCTCGCGCGATGGCGGCTTCGAGGGTGGCGCGGGAATCGAGTCGCACGCCCGCGATGGGCTCGGCGGTGGCGGGGTTGGTGGTGATCGCCACATCCGCGGCTGGGGAAGCGGGGAGGTGGTCGGCGGCGATGATGCGCGGATCGGTGAAGACGCCGAGACGGTCGAGGGCGGGGTGGGGCATGATTGAATGGTACGGACTGAGGTCGCTGGTCGGCCCGTTCAGCCGCCGAACCACGGGTGAATCTTGCCGCATGGATATGGACTTGCAAGGTTCACGTGGTAGTCTGATATTCGCACGTTGGAGCCGCTCCACAGGAGAGATGCCATGAAGACTTCGCGCCTTTTCACGTTCACCACCGTTGTTGCCGCGCTCGCCTCGACCGGGCTTGCGCACGATGAGATTCTTGCGGTCGGTGACGGCAAGGGGAGCATCCGTGTTCACGCGGACTACGTCGCGCCGATCTACCTGGACCAGAACCTCCCGGGGTTCGCGGGGATCGGCGGCTTCCCTCTGGGCATCACGACGGCTTTCGTCGATGAGCCGGCGGAAGGGATCTATGTTCTTCCCGAGACATCCAACATGGTGTTCGTTCTGACGTACACGGATGCGGGGCTGACGATGTTCAAGGATGGCGGGGTGCCGCTCGCGGTTGGCGAGGGGTACCAGCTGGGGACGCCTTACTTCCATGTCCACCCGGTGTGGACGGTGGTGAACCCGACGCTGGGTCAGTCGTACCAGCTCCGCGGCTACTTCCGCGACACGACCGGCGCGATGGCCGACAGCGAGGAGTTCTCGATCGACTTCGTCGCGCTGTTCGCGCCCGGGTGCGTCGGCGACACGAACGGAGACCTGGCGGTCACCTTCGGTGACATCACGACGAT
>JBIPMO010000158.1:0-7124 GCA_044369085.1 Phycisphaerales bacterium | reverse complement strand
CGATCTACGACGAGCCGGACGCGTACTTCTGCGGGCAGGCCAAGGGTCGGATGTACATCGACCTGGCGGGACAGATCCCGACCCGGCCATCGTCGCCGTTCACACTCATGGCTCGCAACCGCGTGGGCGAGGCGCTGATGGCGCTGGCGCAGATCGCGCGCTCGACGGATGCCTCATCGCCCGAGGCGCTCTTCAGCGATGCCGAGCGCCTGCTGGCCGCCGCCGACCGGAGCGTGCGCACCGCGATGTCGCGCAACCGTTTCCACGCCGAGACGGCGGGGGGTGCGCCGTGAACGGGCCGCGCACATCCACGCTCTCGGCGTACATGCTCCTGGGGCCGTTCCTGGTGCTGTTCCTCGTCTTCACGGCGTACCCGATCGGCCGGTCACTGCTGCTCTCGACGCAACAGACGTTCGGCCCGGGGACCTCGGTGAGCGTGGGAACGGACAACTACAAGGCGATTTTCCGCGACCCGCTCTTCTACAAGGCGCTTTTCAACACGTCGCTTTTCACCCTTGGTTCGGTGTTCATCCAGCTTCCTCTGTCGTTGGGGCTGGCGATGCTGCTGAACAAGCCGGGGCTGCGCGGGCGTTCGTTGTTCCGCGTGATCTTCTTTGCGCCGAGCCTGGTGGGCCTTGTATTCGTGGCGATGATCTTCAGCCTTCTGCTCGAGAAGCGGACCGGGCTGCTCAACCGCGTGCTGCACGCGACCATCGGGTTCCCGCTCGATTTCCCTTGGATGCAGCAGTACGTGATGGGCGCGCTGATCATCGCGGCGCTGTGGATGTACGTGGGCTTCAACATGGTGTACTTCCTGGCGGCGCTGCAGAACGTGAGCCCGGAGCTCGACGAGGCGGCGCAGATCGATGGCGCGGGGCCCTGGCAGCGGTTCCTGAACGTGACGCTGCCCGCGATCGCGCCCGTGGGCGGGTTCGTGGTTCTGCTCTCGGTCATCGGGAGCTTCCAGCTCTTCGAGCTGCCGTGGATCATGTTCCAGGGGCCGGGGTACGACAATCGCGGGCTCACGGTGGTGATGTACCTGTTCCAGGCGGGGTTCGAGGTGGGCGATCTGGGATACGCGAGCGCGGTGGGCTGGGTGCTCGCGGTGATCCTCATCGGCGCGGCCGCGGCGCAGCGGCTGCTTTCCAAGGGGCATGAATCATGAGCTCCCGCGGGCCGCAAACCAGTGGCAGGCGCGCTGGCATGGCGCTCACCTACGCCGTGCTCGTGGCGGCAGCGGTCGTCACGGCGGTGCCGTTCGTTTGGATGCTCTGCGCTTCCCTGAAGACCAACGAGGATTTCTTCACATCGCTCTTCCTCCCGCTGAACGAAGGTGGCGGCATCGCGTGGAGCCGCGTGACGGTCGGGCATTTCGTCCGCCTGTTCACCGAGCACGGGTTCGCGCGGGCGATGCTGAACTCGGTCTTCCTGTCGGCGACTTCGGCGGTGGTGGCGACGGTGACGGCGTCGATGGCGGGCTATGCGCTGGCGCGGTTCGAGTTCCGCGGCAAGGCGCTGGTCTCGGCGATCGTGATGGGCGTGCTGGTGGTGCCCGGGGCGGTGCTGCTGGCACCGTCGTACCAGCTGCTCTACGGGCTGAACCTCCTGGATTCATTCGCCGGGCTGATCCTGCCCGCGGCGGCTCCTGCTTTCGGTGTGTTCCTGTTCCGCCAGGCGGTGAAGAGTTCGGTGCCGCCGCAGCTCCTTGAGGCGGCGCGGATCGACGGCGCGGGCGAGCTTCGGATCTACTTCGAGATCGCGCTGCCGCTGCTGCGGCCGATGGTGGGGGCGTTCCTGCTGATCACCTTCCTGGGGACATGGAACAACTTCATCGGCCCACAGATCGTGCTGCAGACCCCCGAACGCTTCCCTCTCGCCGTGGCGGTGAGCCAGCTGCGCGGCGTGTACTACCAGGATTACGGGCTGCAGATGGCCGGGACGCTGGTGTCGGTTTTCCCGGTGCTCGCGCTCTTCCTGTTGCTTCAGAACGAGTTCATCGCCGGTCTGACGACCGGCGCGGTCAAAGGTTAACAGTCGCTTTGTAGGCTTTGAATCCGGATTGCAGGATCACTCCCGACGCCGCGGCGTCTTTGAAAGGACGATGCCAGATGTTCCCGAAAGACTTCACCTGGGGCGCCGCCACGAGCGCGTATCAGATCGAGGGCGCAGCGCGCGTCGACGGGCGTGGCCCGTCGATCTGGGACCAGCTCTGCACCGTCGAGGGAGCGATCCACAGCGGGCACAAGGGCGATGTGGCCTGCGACCACTACCACCACGTGGATGAGGATGTCGCCCTGATGAAGGCGATGAACCTCCGGGCCTACCGCTTCTCGATCTCCTGGCCGCGCGTGATGCCCGCGGGGACCGGGGCGCTCAACCCCGAGGGGCTCGCGTTCTACGACCGGCTGGTCGACCTCTTGCTGGACGCGGGGATCGAGCCCTGGGCGACGCTCTTCCACTGGGACCTGCCGCTCGAACTGCACCGCAAGGGCGGCTGGCTGAACGCCGAGAGCCCCGCATGGTTCGAGGACTACGCCGCGCAGATGGTTGACCTGCTGTCTGACCGCGTGACGCACTGGATGACGATCAACGAGCCGCAGATCTTCGTGGGCCTGGGGTACGGCACCGGCGTCCACGCGCCGGGCCAGAAACTCCCCTTCGCCGAGCAGCTCCTGATCGGCCATCGCGCGCTGCTGGCGCACGGCCGAGCGGTGCAGGTGATCCGGGCCCGGGCCAAGAAGAAGCCGATCGTCGGCTGGGCCCCCGTCGGCCGGGCCGGCATGCCCGTGACCTCCTCCGCCGCGGACATCGAGGCCGCTCGCCGCCGCAGCATGGAGATCGACACCAAGAGCTTCTGGAACAACACGTGGTTCGGCGACCCGGTGTGCCTGGGCCACTACCCCGAGGACGGGCTCAAGCTGTTCGGCGCCGATGTTCCAACGATCGCCCCGGGCGACATGAAGACCATCTGCCAGCCGCTGGACTTCTACGGTGTGAACATCTACTCGGGCGAGCCGGTCCGCGCCGGCGAGAAGGGCGAGCCGATCCCGGTCCCGCGCGGCCCGGGGTATCCGCAGACGGCCTTCGGCTGGACCATCGAGCCCGACTCGCTCTACTGGGGCCCGCGGTTCCTGTACGAGCGCTACAAGCTGCCGATCGTGGTCACCGAGAACGGCCTGTCGTGCTTCGACATCGTGAGCGTCGACGGCGCGGTGCACG
The DNA here is from genome assembly GCA_044369085.1 of Phycisphaerales bacterium. Taxonomy (GTDB): domain Bacteria; phylum Planctomycetota; class Phycisphaerae; order Phycisphaerales; family UBA1924; genus JAEUIV01. The sequence continues at coordinate 3,905 of JBIPMO010000158.1, read as the reverse complement.
ATCCGGTGCGCATCGACTTCCTCACCCGCTACCTGCGCTCGCTGAGCCGGGCGATCACGGACGGGGCCAAGGTCACCGGGTACTTCCAGTGGTCGCTGCTGGACAACTTCGAGTGGGCCGAGGGGTTCCGCCAGCGCTTCGGGCTGATCTTCATCGACTACGAGACCGGCGCCCGCATCCCCAAGGACTCGGCGGCGTGGTACGCCGAGGTGATCCGCGGCAACGGCGCGAACCTGGACCCGTCGCTTGAGCCCACGGTGCGCAAAGCGGCGGTGCGGTCGATGGTGCGGCAGTAACCGCGACAGCCCGATGATGCCACCCAGATGAACGGGCCGTGCTCGGGGCGATGCACGCGGCAGGTCGTCGCTTGAATCGTTGCTTGAATGGAGCGGACCGGGATCGAACCGGCAACCCCTAGCTTGCAAAGCTAGTGCTCTCCCAATTGAGCTACCGCCCCAAGGCCGAACCCCGCGTCCCCGCGCTCGCCTGCTTCATAGCAGCCACGGTCGCGATTGGCCGTTGGGCAAGCAGAGTGTAGCCGGGAACATCCCGCATCGCCGCCCGGGCGAGCGGCGTGGGGAGCTTTCCGATTTGAGTGCCAAGACGGCGATGCGGAGCCGCTGAAGCACCCCAGAAGGAGCGTGGCACCGGGCTGTGCCGGTTCAGCCCGCTCGCTCGGCCCGTCGCTCGCCGCTGCCTTCGCGCTCGTCTTCTTCCTCGCCGCGTACCGTTGGGTAGGCGACGCGGCCGTGGTAGATGCTCGTGAGAGCCCGGGTGACCGCTTCCTCGATCTTGGAGAGTTCTGCGAGGGTGAGTTCGCAGTCATCGAACTGGCCATCGGTGAGCCGCTTGGAGCAGATGGTGTGGACCAGCGACTGGATGCGGCCGGGCGTGGGCTCGCCCAGGGCGCGGGTGGCGCTCTCGACGGCATCGCAGACCATCAGGATCGCCTGCTCGCGGGTCTGGGGCTTGGGCCCGGGGTAGCGGTACTCGACCTCGGCGGGCAGCGGCTCGTCATCGCCCTCCTCGGCCTGGCGCCGCGCCTGATCGTAGAAGTACTCGACGAGCGTGGTGCCGTGGTGCGTGTTGATGTAGCCGTGCAGCGACCGGGGCAGGCCGTACTCGCGAGCCAGCTCCGCGCCATCCTTGACGTGCCCGACGATCACCAGCAGCGACATGGCGGGCGACAGCTTCGTGTGGCGGTTGAACCCGCGCGGCTGATTCTCGACGAAGTAGTCGGGCTTGTTCATCTTGCCGATGTCGTGGTAGAGGGCGCCGACGTAGACGTGAAGCCCGTCGGCACCGATCGCTTCGGCCGCGGCCTCCGCGAGCGTGGCCACGGTATGGGAGTGGTTGTAGGTCCCCGGGGCCTGGAGCTGCAGCTTTTTCAGCAGCGGCTGGCGCGGATCGCGCCACTCGCTGAGGGTCATGCCCGTGGTCACGCCAAAGAGGCGCTCGACCAGCGGCAGGAGCATGAGCGTGAGCGCTCCGGCCGCGAAACCGGAGACCGCCGCGCGGGCCGCATCGGCCGCGACCTCGGACAGCAGAGTCGCTCCCTGCGCGACGAGCGGTCGGCCCAGCAGGTTCACCGCCGCGGCGGCGATGCCCAGCCCGGCCGCGACGACGATCGAACCGCGGAGCATGTCGGTGCGGCTCCGCACCTCGCGGAGCTGCCACGCGGCCAGCGCCCCGCCGAGCATCACGGCAGCAAAGTAGCCGGGCGGGAGCGAGAGCGCCGACCCGACGAGCGCACCCTGCGCCGCGGCGATCGCAAAGCCCAGCCGCGCCTCGAACGCCACGACCCCGATCATCGTCACGAGCATCAGCGGCGCCACCGCGCCCGCCCAGAACCAGCCCGGGTACGCCGTGGCGAGCCAGCACGAAAGCCCGGCCCCGACCGCGACCATCGTGGCGAGCCCCAGGAATCTCCACCCCTGCACCGCGATGCGGGCGTAGAAAAGTCGGAGGTAGATGCCCAGGGCCACCGTGATCACCGCCGCCACGCTGAGCACGCCGAGCCATTCGAGCAGAACCGTGGTGCGCGGCAGCGAGGCGCGGAACATCTCGTTCTCGGTGGTGATGAGCTCGAACTGCTCGGCGGTGAGCACCTCGCCGCGCCGCGCGAGGACCTCGCCCACGCGGTAGCCCGCGAAGACCGGGCTGACGCGCGATGCGGCGGCGGCACGACGCTCATCGGTCTTGGATTTGTCAAAGACGAACAGCGCCTTGGAGAGAGATTGCAGCCGCTGCGTGACCAGTTGGGCCCCGATCCCGCGGAAGCCCGCCTGATTGGCGATCTCGCGGAACGCCGGGCCCGTGTCGCCGCCCAGAGCGATCGCGTCGGACTCGCGGCGCACGAGCGGTCTGCCCTCGCCCACGCGGATCTCGAGGTGCGTCGCGGGGTCGGCGTAGGCGAGCTGCAGTTCTTCGCTCGATAGCAGCGGGCGCTCGCCCAGCAGAGCCATCACCCGGGCGATGCTCTCTTCCCAGCGAGCGACCTCCGCCTCGCTGCCTGCGAGGGACCGCACGGCCTGGAACTGCTCGGCGGTGAGCATGAACGCGGCCCGGATCTCGGGGGCGACCTGGTCGATGCTCTCGGCCGCTGCGAGGGTTGCCGGGAGCGTGGCCAGCGAAGAGCGGAGTTCGGTGGCGGCGCTCTCGTCGAGCTCGTACGCTCGCGGGATCATCAGGGCTTCGGCCTGGCGGGCGCGTTCGGTCGCGGCGGCGTCCCTCACGCGGAACTCAACGCGCGAGGCCCGGGTCTCATCCATGACCCGCCCCTCGGCCGCGAGCAGCTTGCCGCGCGAAAGCCCGAGCACGGCGACATTCATCAGCAGCAGCACGAGCGCGACGCTCGCGGCGGGGACGAAGCCCGAATGGGCGACCACGCGGCGGACCGACTCGAACGGGCCGGGAGCGGCCAGGCGCGGCGCGCGGCGCAACCGGGGCTTGCCCCCGGTCCCGCCGATCGCGGCCCGGGTGCGCTCAGCCATCGGGCGTCTCCTCGCCCGCGCCGTCGAGCGTGCGGCGCAGCTGCTCGGCCAGGGTTCGCGAGCGGACGGCCTCCTGGCTCGCCTCGTCGCGGTAGGCCTCGATCACGCGCTGCACCAGTTCATGCCGCACCACATCGACGGTGTCGAGCGAGCAGAACGCCACCCCCTCGGTGCGACGCAGCCGGCGCGCGGCGTCGATCAGCCCGCTCTCACCGGGGTCGGGCAGGTCGATCTGGGTTGTGTCGCCGGTCACGACCATCTTGGATCGCTGGCCCATGCGCGTCAGGAACATGTGCATCTGGCCGCGCGTGGTGTTCTGGGCCTCGTCGAGGATGATCACCGCATCGTTGAGGGTGCGGCCGCGCATGAAGGCCAGCGGGCAGATCTCCACGACATCGCTGGCGATGAAGCGCTTGATCGTCGCGTAGTCCATCATGTCGTGCAGCGCATCCAGCAACGGCCGCAGGTAGGGATTGACCTTGGCGAACTGGTCGCCGGGCAGGTAGCCCAGCCGCTCGCCCGCTTCCACGGCCGGGCGGGCCAGCACCAGCTTCTTGACGCGGCCGGACTTGAGGAGGTGGATCCCCGCCGCCACCGCGAGGTAGGTCTTGCCCGTGCCCGCGGGGCCTACGCCGAACACAAGGTCGAAGTTCTTGATCGCGTCCAGATAGGCCAGCTGATTGGCGGACTTGGGCGCGACCGGGCGGCCACCGACGTAGACATCCAAACGATCACCACGGGCCTGCGATTCCTCGCGGACATCGCTTTCGCGCCCGGACTGGTGCGCCTCGTGACGAACAGCGTGACCCTCGGTGGCCCGCGCCGTCTGCCAGCCCGCTTCGGCGATGGCGTCGAGCACCTGCTGGCGGCTGTAGCTCTGCCCGCGCTCGGCGGCCCGGATGAGCGTGTCCA
>JBIPMO010000157.1:0-7155 GCA_044369085.1 Phycisphaerales bacterium | reverse complement strand
TCGAACCTATTGCCTTACCTCAAGAAGCACCCGGTTCTGGTCGTGGGCTACGGCGGCTGGGACGATGCGCTGATGCGGGCGCTGCAGGGGGTCGATCAGTTTGATCGCTGGCTGGTGTGGTGCGGGCGCGAGGCGGAGCCTTCGCAACTGCCCGAGCGCGTGCAGAAGCTGCTGGGCAAGTCCGCGGTCAACGCCCACTATGTCCGCATCGAGAGCGCGGACAAGGCGATGGCGGAGTTGCACCTCGCACTCACCGATCAGGCGATCCCCATGCCGCTGCGCGATGTGCTGCAGTACGCTCAGGACACACTGAAAGACTTTGACCTCACCGGAATCAAGCTCTCCAAGCCAAGGAAGTCTGAGGAACCTGGAGGGGGTGGAGGCGGAGGTGGAGGTGTAGGCGACATCTCGGCGACGCCGGACCAGATACGCGAGACCACTTCGAGCGCTGAAGACACTCTCGATCTTCAGGAAGAACTGGAGAGACGCCGTAAAGAACTCGCTGGTTTTCAACGGTTGCTTCAAGAAGGGCCTGTGGATACCGAAGCGCTCACGAAGAAGCAATTGGCACAAACCGCCTTTGACCGCAGCGCCGCTCACTATTTCGCAGGGCGATACGACAAAGCGGAGCCGCTGCTGACCGAGGCGATCGAGAGCAGGGGCCTCGAGCCACCTGAACTAGCACTGGCCATTTTCAGAAGGGGTTTTGTCCACATTCAGAACAACAACACGGCAGACGCGATTGCCGACTACACGCGCGTGATCGACCTGCGCGGCGCTCCGGTCGAGCAAGTCGCGATGGCGCTGTTCAACCGCGGTGTCGTCCATGTTCACAACAACAGCACAGCGGAAGCGATCGCCGACTTCACGCGCGTGATCGGACTGCCGGGCGCTCTCGTCGAGCACGTCGCTAAGGCGCTCGTCGAACGCGGTGAGGTCCACGCTCGGAACAACAGCATGGCGGAAGCGTTCGCCGACTACAAGCGCGTGATCGAACTGCCGGGCGCTCCCGCTGAGCACGTCGCGAGTGCGCTGTTCAACCGCGGTGTCGCCCACGCTCGGCACAACAACACAGCTGGCGCGATCGCCGACTTTACGCGCGTGATCGAACTTCCGGGCGCTCCCACCGAGAACGTCGCGAGCGCGCTGTTCAACCGCGGTGTCGTGTACGCTCAGAACCAAGCCTTGCCGAAGGCGATCGCCGACTTCACGCGCGCGATCGAACTGCCGGGCGCTACCGTCAATCACGTCGCGAAGGCGCTGTTCAACCGCGGAGTGGTCCATGTTCAGAACAACAGCACGGCGGACGCGATCGCAGACTACACGCGCGTGGTCGAACTGCCCGGCGCTCCCGTCGAGCAAGTCGCGAAGTCGCTGGTCAACCGCGGTGTAGTCCATGTTCAGAACAACAACACGGCGGACGCGATCGCCGACTACACGCGCGTGATCGAACTGCCGGGCGCTACCGCCGAGCAAGTCGCTAAGGCCCAACGTAATCTTGGTCGGCTCCAGCAGCCCTGAGACGCGGCGAGGCGGCACGATGGCGCAGCTGTTGCGATTCCCGATTCCTCCCACGAAAATCGCCGATATCATTGGACATGTCCCAGCGCCGTTCGAACACCGACCTCCCGCCCGTGCTGCGTGATCACATGGAGCGGATCCGGGCCAAAGCCCAGGAGTACGGGCTGACGTTTCCGGATGTGGTGTTCGAGGTGCTCGACTTCGGGACGATGAACCAGATCGCGGCGTACGGCGGGTTCGCGGTGCGGTACCCGCACTGGCGGTGGGGGATGGAGTTCGAGCGGCTCTCGAAGCGGGATGCGTACGGGCTGGGTCGGATCTACGAGATGGTGATCAACAACGATCCGGTGTACGCGTACCTGCAGGAATCAAACGCCGTCCACGATCAGAAGCTGGTGATGGCGCACGTGTACGGGCACGCGGACTTCTTTCACAACAACTACTGGTTCAGCCGGACGGACCGGAAGATGATGAACACGATGGCCAACCACGCGACGCGCGTGCAGCGGCACATCAACAAGCACGGGCAGGAGATGGTGGAGCGGTTCCTGGATGCGTGCCTGAGCCTGGAGCACCTGATCGATCCGTACTCGGTGTTCAGCGATCATCCGGACGAGCGGGACCTGCCCGGCGCGGGGGGTGGGGCGTTCGAGCCCGCCAAGCTGCCCGCCAAGGATTACATGGACCCGTTCGTGAACCCGCGGGGCGAGATGGAGGCGCAGCGGAAGCGTCACGAGGAGAAGGCGAGGGCGGCTCGCGGGCGGGTGCCAGCGCGGCCGACGCGGGATGTGCTGCACTTCCTGATGCACCACGCGCCGCTCGATGACTGGCAGCAGGATGTGCTCTCGATCATCCGGGATGAGGCGTACTACTTTGCGCCGCAGTGGATGACCAAGGTGATGAACGAGGGGTGGGCCTCGTACTGGCACAGCAAGCTGATGACCGAGCACTTTGTGGAGGCGAGCGAGATCGTTGATTACGCGGATCAGCACTCGGGGGTGGTGCACATGCCCGCCGGCGGGTTCAACCCGTACAAGATCGGGATCGAGCTTTTCAAGGACATCGAGCAGCGATGGAACAGCGGCAGGCACGGGCCCGCGTGGGAGCGGCTCGAGAACCTGGGAGAGCGCGAGCGGTTTGATGACAAAAGCATGAAGGGTCGGGAGAAGATCTTTGAGGTTCGGCGGATCTACAACGATGTGAACTTCATCGATGAGTTCCTGAGCGAGGAGTTTGTCGAGAAGCACCAGATGTACCGGTTCCGGCGCGATCCGCAGACGGGCGAGGTGCGGGTGGTGAGCCGGGACTTTGCGCAGGTGAAGCAGGGGCTGTTGTTCCAGATCACCAACGCCGGGCAGCCGTTTGTGATGGTGCTCGATGCGAACTATGCGAACCGGGGCGAGCTGTACCTGGGTCACCAGTGGAACGGGCTGGATCTGGAGGTTGCGAAGGCGGCGGAGGTTCTGCGGAACCTGAGGCTGATCTGGGGCCGGCCCGTGCATCTTGAAGCGCGGGTGGATGATGATCAGGTGCTGCTGACGCAGGTGGATCTGGAGGGGGCGATGAAGAAAGAGAAGATCGGGGAGAAGACCGGGCGGCCCGCGAATGAGCTTGGCTGATTCGCTCGCGTTGCGGGTCGGCGGCATCGCCCGTTATTGTGTGGGGCATGGACGCGACGGGGCCGGTGCAAAGCAATGAAGGGGTGAACTTTGACCGCCCGTGCGTTGGTTGTGGCTACAACCTGCGTGGGCTGCGAATGGATGGCGCGTGCCCGGAGTGCGGGAAGCCGGTGGCGGATTCGCTGCGGGGTCACCTGCTGCGCTTCGCATCGGCGGAGTATGTCGAGTCGCTGCACCGGGGTGTGTTTCTGGTGCTGACGGCGATCATTCTGCAGATCGTCACGGCGATCTTGGGATTTCTCCTGGTGATGGCGGCGGTGGTGTTCATGGCCGGGCCGGGCGCTGGGCCGGGCGGGGGAGGCGGTGGCGGGGCGGGCGGCGGGCCGGCGTCATCCGCGCTGGGTGGATTGTTCGGCAGCGTCGAGCTGCTCGCCGGGGGCATTTCGACATCGCTGAACTTCCTGCTGCTCTATGGGTGGTGGAAGCTGAGCGAGCCGGACCCCGGTTACGTTGGGCGTGATGATGGAGCGCAATCGCGGCGGTGGCTGCGGATTCTGGTTGTGATTCAGGCGGTGGGGGCGCTCTTCGGGTTTGTGATGTCGCTGGTGGTGCCTCAGGCGGTGCAGGTGATCATCGGTGCGCTGGGGGCGTTCGGCGGCGGGGCCGGGCCGGGCGGCGGCGGCGCTGGGCCCGGCGGGGTGGCGGTCGCGACCGGGCTGACGTTCGCGGTGATCGCGGTGCTGGTGTCGATCGCGGCGGGGATGGCGTGGATCGCGGCGTTTTTCTTTCAGATGGTGTACATCCGGTGGCTGGCCGCGCGGGTGCCCGACAACTGGGTTGCGAATCGGGCCAAGCTGCTGATGTGGCTCGCGCCCGTGCTGTACGTGGTGGGAAGCCTTTGCCTTGCACTTGGCCCGCTGGTGGCGCTGATTCTTTATTGGAACATGCTCGACCGGCTGCGGAAGGACCTGAAGACCGTGCGTCAGACTCGGGGCGAGCTGCCCGCGTGAGCGTGTCCTGAGTGGGCGCGGACGGGGCGGGGAACGTTGCCTATCGTTTGCGCATGTCGTGCTGCGGGCCCAAATCGTGCAGGGATTACGATGAGGATCGCGAGGGCGTCTCGGAGGCGGACCTCGCGCGTTTCGGCGGGGATGACATCGAGTGCCCGAGCTGCGGCGCGGATGTGTATCACGATGCATCGCGTTGCGGGAAGTGCGGGCACGCGATGACGCACGAGTCGACGGACCGGAAGACGCCCGCGTGGGTTCCGCTGACGGCGGTGGTGCTGGTGGCGCTGCTCGTCGTGTTCTTTGTGTTCTGAGCGGGCTGGTTCGCGGGTCTGGCTACTCGCGTTTGGTGCGGGCTCGCCAGGCGCGTTCGAGGTTGCGGTCGGTGATCGAGACGCGGGCGCTGTCGAGCAGTCGGCGGACGAGCTGGTTCATCAGCAGGCGTTCCTGCTCGGTGCGGACGCGGCGCTCGAGCTCGGGCAGCGCCGCCTCGCGGTCGGGGGCGGCCTGTGGGGCGGGGACCTCTTCGATGAGCTGGAGGATGGCAAAGCCGCTGTCGAGCGCGATGGGGTCGCTGACCTCGCCGGGCTTGAGCGAGCGGAGGGTTGAACGGATGGCTGCGGGGTAGGCCGGGTCGAGCGGGCTGATGGGCTCGAGGAGTCCCCCGCGAGCGGCGCTGGCATCGGTGGAACGTTCTGCGGCGAGGGAGGAGAAGTCGGCACCGGCTCGGACCTCTTGGGCGAGCTTGGTGGCATCGGCGGCGGCGGCGGTGGTGATGAGCCTTGCGCGGAAGCGCGCGCCGAAGCTCATGGCGTAGGCCTGGTCGAGGGCGCTGTCGGTGATGCGGACATCGGCGGCGACGAGGGCTCGGAGGGTGGCGTTGCGGCGGAGCAGCGCGTTGAAGCGGACATCGCCGAGCCCGCGTGCAGCGCGGACCTGTGCGAGGAGTCGGCCCGCTTCGGTGGGGTCGGCGGCGGCGCCGGAGCCGGTGAGTGTCTGGGCGAGCAGCTCGCGTTCGGCTTCGATCTGCGCCCGGGTGATCTTGAGTTCGCGGCGCTCGGCCTCGCGCTGGAGGAGTTCATCGAGGACCGCCTCTTCAAGCACCGCGCCGCCGCCCGCTTCGATGAGCGCGGGGCGGATGGCATCGAAGGTGATGGGGCGACCATCGACGACGGCGATGGGGCGGGTCTTGTCCGCGATCGCGCCGGAGTCGGGCGGGCTCGGGGGCCCGGGCTGGGACTCGATGTAGCGCTCGCTGGCATCGAGGCCCTGCGTGACGGTGCGGTCGGCCTCGCGCGTGGTGCGGGTTTCGCCGCAGGCAGCCAGAAGAGTTGTCGCGGCCAGGAGCGCCGAAGCGAGCCTTCTGGTGGCGAGATCTCGGGGGGCGGAATGGGCATCGGGTTCAAAACCGGTGCCACCGAGCGTGCGTAGAGGTGGGATCGCGGCGTTGCGTGATGCGGCTGGGTACGATTTCACTTCCAGATGAAACCCGCGACCTCCCGGTGTGTCAAACCGCGGATGCTCGGCACGACCATTGAATCCATGACCAGCCAGACCGATCAGACCATTGAAGAGCCGCTCGACGAGGGCGCGGTTCCGTTGGAATCGGAGGTGGGTGCGGCGCGTCCGATGCGGGTGCTCTGCCCCTATTGCGGGAGCATCCAGCGCGGCGGGGAGCAGTGCGTCCGGTGCAAGGGGCTGTTCGAGCCTCTGTCGAGGCAGGCGACGCAGAACGTGATGGGCCCGTGGCAGGTGCGCGATGAGGCTCAGCCCTTCCTGCCCGGGGTGTCGCACGAGCGGATCCGCGAGATGGTGTCGAGGGGCAAGATTCACCGCGGGACGGTGCTGCGTGGGCCGACATCGCGGCAGTTCTGGTCGCTGGCTTGCAACACGCAGGGGGTTGCGGTGCTGCTGGGCGAGTGCCACAACTGCCACGCACCGGTGCCGACCGAGGGGTTCATGTGCAAAGGGTGCGGGGCGGTGCTGACATGCCCGACGGATCGGCAGCACCTGGGGCTGGGCGTGGTGCGTGTGCTGCCCGGCGAGGTGAACACGGCGGTGCCCGCGATCGGGCGTCCGGTCGCGGCCCGGCCGGATGTGCCTCCGACGACCGGGGTGGGGTCGGCGGTGGCTTCGCCCGTGGCGACATCGCTCGGGATGCTGGAGGCGATCCCCGCGGAGATGGCTTTGCAGCCTGCATCGCGGCGTCGCGCAGCGCGCGACAACCGGTCGTTCGTGCCCGCGATGGTGGTGATCGGGCTGGTGTTGGTGCTGGTGCTGTGGGGGCTGACGGCTCGTCGCACACCGCTTGACGGTGCGATCGAGGGCCTGCTCGGGGTCAAGGGCAAGCCAGCGGGCGGAGCGGTGGTGGGGGAAGAGCCAACGGGGTCGGCAGCGCCGAGCGTGAACGGCGACGCGGCTCAACCTTGACGGGTGGCCTTTGGCGGCGGCGGCGGCGCGGGGTCAGATCTTGACCTTGACCGTCTCGGCGAGTTTTTCGGGCGCGCTGATGGTGGAGATGGTCGGGACTTCCGCGTTGTCATTGAAGTATGAGAGGATCCAGTCGAGGGCGCCCTGGCGATAGAGGCTCTCGAACATCTCGACGGCCTCGGGGGCGTAGCGGGTGCCCACACCGTTCTTGAGTTCGATGAGTGCTTTCTCGGCGGCCTCGGCGCCGACTTCCTTGCGGTAGGGGCGGACGCTGGTCAGGGCGTCGAAGGTGTCGATGACGGCGAAGAACTTGGCGACCTGGGGGATCTGCTCGCCGTGCAGGCCATCGGGGTATCCCTTGCCGTCGACGCGCTCGTGGTGGTGGCGGATGAGGTCGAGGATGACCTGGTCTTCCTCGCCCATGCGGCTGAGGCGCTCGTGGCCGAGGGTTGTGTGCGACTTGATGACGCTGAACTCGTCATCGGTGAGCTTGCCGGGCTTCTGGAGGATCTCATCGGGGATGTCGATCTTGCCGACATCGTGGAGGGCAGCGCCGACGGTGAGGCGCTTGATGATGT
>JBIPMO010000155.1:0-7185 GCA_044369085.1 Phycisphaerales bacterium | reverse complement strand
TCGGCGAGCGCATCCATCGAGCTCACGCGCCTGGTGCCTGGTTCGCGGCGGATGGGCATCGCTTCAGGGCTCCAGTTCGTCGAGGTAGGCCGAGAGCTCGCTGGAGGCCTTGGCATCGCCGGCCTTCATGGCGCGAGCCCGCCCCTCGCGGAGCGTGGCGAGTGCGGCGGCGACATCGCCCGCGGCCTCCTGCGACTTGGCCTTGTGGAAGAAGGCGTAGTGATACGCGGGGCTCGCGGCCAGGCACTTGTCGTACCACGAGACCGCGGTGGCGTGGTCACCGCTCTTGGCGTGCTCCTGGGCGAGCATGTACATCACATCCGCATCGGCGGGGTCGGCGGCGAGGAGCTTGGTGAGCTGGTCGAGGCGAGACATGGTGCGGAGTCTATCGCGCGGCCTTCCGCGCGGGCTTGGCGTTCGAGCAGAATCGCTTGCAGATGGGGTCAGTGGCGCAATCGCCACCCCGAGCTTTGCACGCCCGCCGCCCGTGGAAGATCAGCAGGTGCGACACCATGGCCCAGCACTCGCGCGGGAACATCGCCATCAACCGGCGCTCAACCAACTGCACGGTGGCGCTGGCCGGCGCGAGCCCGAAGCGCTTTGCCAGCCGCTCGACATGGGTATCGACCACCACACCCACGTTGATCCCGAAGGCATTGCCGAGCACGACGTTGGCGGTCTTGCGAGCCACCCCGCGGAGGCTCAGGAGCCCATCCATGGTCCTCGGCACGTCGCGATCGAACTCATCAACGATGGTCCGCATGGCCGCGACGATCGCCTTGGCCTTGTTGCGATAGAGGCCGATGGTCTTGATGTACGGCTCGATGTCGGCGGGCTCGGACCTCGCGTAGTGAGCGGGGGTCGGGAAGGCCCTGAAGAGCGCGGGGGTGGCCTTGTTCACACCAACATCGGTCGACTGGGCGCTGAGGATCGTCGCGACGAGCAGCTCGTGCGGGCCGCTGAAGTTCAGCTCGCAGTGGGCATCCGGATAGCGGGCCAGCAGAGCATCGTAGATGTCGCGAGCGCGGTCGCGTTGCTTCTGGGTCACGCGGGGGAGCGCGAACGGGATATCGCGCAGCCCGGGCGGGTTCTTGGGTGTCACCTCGGCGTCGCTCGCCGCAAGATTCATCCCTGCGCTCCGGGAGATTCAGCAGAGCCGCCGCGCGTGCCGCCCGTTCGCAGGCTCCACACCCCCGCGGCCAATCCCGCGAGCAGGAGCCCCAGGCGGGCCTGCATCAGACCGCTCGCGAGCGGATGATCCGCGGTGAAGGCATCTTTGTGCGTCAGAGCGGCTTCGTTGTCGCCGGCGCGAGCGGCGTTCCAGTGGGCGAGCATGTGGCCATCCATCCGCGTCTGCAGGACAAATGACTGGTACAGCAGGACCGCCGTGGCTCCGCCGACAGCAACACACCTGAGAACAAGCCCGTGCGACAGCCCGCCCCGCGTCGAAGCGACGAGCCCCATCAGCGACCCGACCGCGATCAGCGCGAGCACCGACTCCGCCCATGCGAGCAGCGAGAACTGCCGGGCCGCGATCATCCCCGCCGCGATCATCCAGTGATCGCCGGTGTAAGCGGCGAACTCGGGCAGCGCGGGGTCCAGGCGCTTCATCATGGGGAAGATCAGCGCCGCGGAAACGCCTGACATCGCGAGCATGCCCGCCCAGAGCCCCATCGTGGCGATGTGCAGGAGGTTCAAGCGACTGAGCGAGGGAGTCATGCCCGGATCATAGTTGTGCAAGGCGGCCAGAACGACCCGCGAACGGGAGTGAGTGGGGGCGTGGTGGCCAGGTTCGTCGGGTTGTTTATCGATTCCGGTCTTGGGTCTTTGACGCGATGCCCCGTCGCTTCCGCTCCGGGCTCGTTGGATGGCGTACAACTAGTGCATGGTCGGGATCCCTCGCGTTCCGCTCGCTCTTGCCCTGGTCGGGTTGACCAGCCCGGCGCCGCTGCGCGAGCAGATCTTGCACGCTCGATCGCTGGGCTTTCGGGGTGTTCAACTCAACGCGGCCGCGGTGGATGCGCGGCCCCGCGATCTGGAGCGGTCGGCGCGGCGAGACCTGGCAGCGCTGCTGCGTCGCCACGAGTTGCTCTGCGCCGGGGTGGATCTGTTCATCCCCCCAGCGCATTTCGTGGATTCAACCCGCGTTGACCGCGCGGTGCAGGCAACCTTCGACGCGATCGATTTCGTGGCCGAGATCGCCGGGCTGGCCGGTGGGCGGGCCGTGGTGTGCGCGACGCTGCCGAACGATGAAGCGGCGTCTGGCGTGGTGGCTTCGCTGGTCGGCCGCGCCCGGTCGAGCGCGGTGCTGCTGGCTGACTGCTCATGGCCGGCGGCGGAAGGTGCTGGAGTCGCGTCAGAGAAGCCAGCGATCTGCATCGATCCCGCGTCCGTGCTTCAGGCCGGCGCGGACCCGGCGACCGAGTTGTCTCGCCGCGCTGCGAGCGTGGCCGCGGCGCGGCTTTCGGATATCGATTCGGTGGGGCGCGTCGTGCCCGGCGACGGGCGGCTGGATGTGCTGGGCTACCTCGTCGCGCTCTCGATGCGGGCCGACCTGCTGCCCGTCGTCTTCGATCCACGCGGGATCGCACGGGCGGACGAGGCGGCGCGACGAACCATCGACCGTTGCGGGCTGGCGGCGGGATAGCCGCTACGATTGCACCGATGCCATCATCGTCCGACTATTACGACCTCCTTGGCGTGAAGCGCTCCGCCACCGCGGATGAGATCCGATCCGCCTACCGCAAGCTCGCGCGCGAGCTGCACCCGGATGTCAACAAGGCGGCCGATGCCGCGACCAGGTTCTCCCGCGTGCAGGAGGCCTACGAGGTTCTTTCTGACACCACCAAGCGGCAGAACTACGACCGCTACGGCGTGGCCGATCCCGGCTCGGCGAGCGGGAGCGGTGGGGCTGCCGGCGGCGGGGGTGGCGGCAGGCGTGGCACCTACACATGGACCAACGTCGCCGGGCGGCCCGGTCCTTCGCAGGGCGAGTTCAACGATTTCGATGCCGGCTCGATCTTCGAGGAGATCTTCGGCGGGCGTTCATCCAGTGATCCCGGCCCCTTCGGCAGCCCCGGGGGAGGTGGCTTCGGGGCGCGGGCCAAGGCTCGCTCCAAGCCCACCAAGGGCGGCGACATCAATCAGGCGCTCACGGTGTCATTCCTCGAAGCAGCACGCGGCGGGACCCGCCATGTGCGCGTTGTTCGCGGAGGGTCCGGGCAGACCATCGAGGTCACGATCCCGATGGGAGTCGCCGAAGGAACCAAGATGCGCGTGCGAGGCGCCGGGTCCCCCAGCGCCAGCGGCGGGCCGCCCGGCGACCTCATACTGACCGTCGAGATCGAGCCCCATGACCAGTTCCGCCGCGAGGGCCTGGATGTGCTGGTGGATTTGCCGCTCACGATCGTCGAAGCGACGCTCGGCGCCACGGTGCCGGTGCCGACGATTCAGGGCAAGGCGGAGGTGACGGTGCCGCCGGGCACCTCATCCGGAGCGCGCCTGCGTCTGCGCGGTCAGGGCATCCGAACGCACGAGAAGGGCGTGGGGGATCTCTATGCGATCGTGAAGGTCATCGCGCCAAAGGAACTTTCCGAAGAGGACAAAGCCATGCTGCGCGACCTCGGTGCAAGGCTTCCCAAGGTGCGCGGGGCGGAGTGACCGCCAGCGGCTAGCGCTTGGCGGGCACGATGACGGATTCCATGCCCAGCCGCGCCCGCGCGGCGACCGCCTCGGTGCGGTTCTTGAAACGCCCGAGCTGGACGAGGAACACGGTGCGCCCCGCGACATCCTGCGTCTGGGCGATCGTCGGCGTGCCCAGCCCGCTCTGCGTGGATTGCCGTGTCGCCTTGGCGAGCAGGGCATCGGCGTTGGCACGGCTTGAGAAGACGCCGAGTTGCAGCGTGTAATCGCTGCCCGCCAGGCGCTGACCGATGCGCTCGCGCAGGGCCGGGGTCTGCGCGCTCGCGAGCGCGCTGTTGTAGGCGCTGCGAGCCCGGTCCAGGTCGCCCAGCAGCGTGTAGCACTCGCCCGCGAAGAAGTTGGCCTGGGCCGCGTCGTCGCCCTGAAGGCGTCGGCCCGCCGACATCAGGTCGATGGCGGCGGTGGAATAGCGGTCGCGGCGGACACCGACGAGCCCGAGGGTCGCGAACGCGCGCCCGCTGGCCTCGCGGTCGGTGCTCCGCGAGACGGGCCTCAGCCAGCGCTCGGCATCTTCGTATCGCCGCAGTTCGTACGCCGACATCCCCGCGATCAGGGACGCCTGCTCGCGTGCGGCATCGTCCTTGCTGGAGGCGACGATGGTCTCCGCCTCGCGATAGGCGCCCGGGTAGTCGCCCTGGTTGAAAAGGTCGAGCGCGGGCTTGGCGGTCTGCGATTTGCACCCGCCCAGCCCGAGCGAAGCCGCGACGAGCGCCGCCGCGAGTGGGTTGGAAAAAATCCTGTGTGAGAGAAGAATGCGTGGGTGCATGGTGTGGTCCGTCGCGCGGAGCGGCCCGCCCCGCGACGCGGCGTACCTTATCATGCGCAGCGCTCGCCCGGGCTCGCGCCGAGCACGGTCGCCCTTTCGGCCTCAACCCCTGTCGCATACGCTTCATCCTCTCCACCTTGCATGAGCGTTCACTGGCCCATCCTCCGCACGCTCCTGTCGAACCCGACCCGCACGCTCATCATCGACGACTCGCGGTCCTGGAAGGCGATGGAGCTGTTCATCGGCGCCATGCACCTGGCCGCGGAGATCGAAAGACGGAGCGAGTCGTGGACCGTCGGCATCATGCTCCCGGCGAGCGGCGCATTCCCCATGGCGGCCCTCGCCGCGTGGATGCTGGGCCGCACGGTCGTGCCGCTGAACTTCCTTCTGCGGCAGGAAGAACTCCAGTACGTCATCGACGACTGCGGGACCGACCTCGTGATCTCGGCCGGCCCGATGCTCGATCACCTGGGGTACGCGCCGCGCGTGAAATCACTGGTGCGTCTGGACGACCTGAACTTCAGGAAGTTCCCGGAGTGCCGCTGGCCAGCGCGGGTGGACGATGAGGCGCTCGCCGTGCTGCTCTACACCAGCGGGACCAGCGGCAAGCCCAAGGGGGTGATGCTCTCGCACGCGAACATCCGGGCCAACATCCGTCAGTGCGCACGATGGTCGGGCTTTAACCGGCGCGATGTGGTCCTGGGGGTGCTGCCGCAGTTCCATTCGTTTGGCTTCACGGTGCTGACGATGCTGCCGCTCACGGTCGGGGCTCGGACGGTGTACTCCGCGCGGTTCCTGCCCCAGCGGATCGTCAAGCTGTTCCGCGAGCATCGCCCGACGGTGTTCGTGGGCATCCCTTCGATGTACAACGCTCTGCTGCACGCCAAGGATGCCCAGCCATCTGACTTTGCCAACCTCCGCTACACGGTCTCGGGCGGCGAGCCGCTGCCCGATGTGGTGTCGTCGGGCTTCCGAGAACGCTTCGGCGTGCAGATCAACGAGGGGTACGGTCTCTCCGAGACGAGCCCGGTGACCAACTGGTGCCTACCCGATGACTTTGTGCCCCACAGCGTCGGAAAGACGCTGCCGGATGTGGTCGAGCGCATCGTCGAATGGGAGACGGGCCGCGTGCTCGGCCCCAACCAGGATGGCGAGGTGCGGATCAAGGGCCCCAATGTGATGCGGGGGTACTACAAGCTGGCGGAGGAGTCCGCGGCCGCATTCGATGCCGAGGGCTGGTTCCGCACCGGCGATATCGGAAGGATCAACGAGGCCGGGCATCTCTTCATCACCGGTCGACTCAAGGAGATGATCATCGTCGGCGGTGAGAACGTTTTCCCCCGCGAGATCGAAGAGGCGCTCGACAAGCACCCGGCCGTCCATGCATCGGCGGTGATCGGTGTCCGCGATGAGGTTCGCGGCGAGCTGCCCTGGGCCTGGGTTGAACTGAAAGAAGGGGCGGTGTTCGACGAGGCTTCGCTGCGGACCTGGTGCCGCGAGCGGCTCGCTGGCTACAAGGTGCCGCGCGAGATCCGCCATGTTGAGAAGCTGCCCCGCAACCCGACCGGCAAGATCATGCGGCGGGAACTGCGGAAGCTGGTCTGAGACCGGTCCTCAGGCCACCCCGCGGACCTTCACCTGGTTGCCCTGCACCGAGGTCACGCGCACGCGCTGGCCCGCGGAGACCGGGGGTCCTTCGGCCAGCACCTCGAGCCGCGTCCCATCGAGATCGACCTGACCGACGGGCCGCAGGTCGGTGAGCGCGGTGCCGGTCGAACCGACCAGGGCTTGCTCGTGCTCGATCTGGCGAGTCTCTTCGAGCGCGCGGCGTTCGGCGACCTCCGGATCGTTCGTCAGGATCAGGTGCTTGCCCATCGGCGTGTTGGGCATGATGCGCAGCGCAAAGTTGAGAGCCACGGGAACGAGCACCGCCGTCACGCCCAGGCTCGTCACGCCCCAGACCCAGGACACGCGCCAGAAGGTGACGATGCCCGCGATCGCGACCACCGTCGCGGTGATCCCGATGAGCCCGCCAGAGGGGACGAAACACTCGACGACGAAGAGCAGCATCGCCGCCAGCAGCAGCCCGAAACCCCAGTAGAGCATCGTCTGGTTCAGATCCATGGTCAGGCCTTGGCCTCCGGTGAGCCGGCAGATCCCGGCGAGCCGGGCATCGTAGGCGGGTCTTTGATGAGTTCCACCACGACCCGGTATTCGCTCACCGACACCGCGCGGACGCGGACACCGGCCTCGACAAACCCGAACTCGCTGACCACATCGACCAGCTTGTCCCCGAACTCCACCGAGCCAGCGGGCCGCAGCGGGGTGATCGTCGTCCCCAACGCGCCGACCGCGACCGGCCCGTGCGATGGCGCATCGGCCGACATGGCCGAGATCATCGACTCTTCGGCCTCATCCCCGGGGACGATGGCCCGATCGGCGAGCACCAGGCGGCCCGCAACCGGGAACTTATCCGTGTATCGGATGAAGAAGAAGATCCCCACGCCCGCGATGAACATCGCCATCAGCACGACCGAAGCCGCCCAGGCGAGCGGCGATGACCCGTCCCCGCCGAATCCCGGGAAGAGCTGGCCCACGCCCGCGAAGGTCCCGATCAGCCCGCCAAAGAGCATGACCAGCCCCAGGATCCCGGGGATGCCGAAGCCCGGCATCACGAAGATCTCGAGCAAGACGAGCAGGATGCCGCCCAGGATCAT
>JBIPMO010000154.1:0-7186 GCA_044369085.1 Phycisphaerales bacterium | reverse complement strand
GTCGATGTACTCGCCCACCCTGTACTGCTGCGCGATCATGCTCCCCGAACCCAGCGAGACCGCCATGATGTGCCCGGGCTTCTCCATGATGCGGAGCTGGCCCAGGGCCGAGTTGAACCAGAGCGAGCCCACGGGGGCATCGGGCGGATCGGCCGGGAGCACGGGCATCTGCGGCAGCGTGAGCCCCGGCGGCAGTGGGGCGGTCGCGGTGCTGCTCGTCACCAGCCCGGCGCCGAAGTCGATGAAAAAAAAGAGGCTGAGCGGAAGGACCACGAAGTAGAGCAGCATGAGCCCGAGCGTGGTCATGACCAGCGACATGGGGATCAGGATGTAGACGAACCGCTGCTCGTGCTCGTACAAACCCGGCGAGATGAACAGCCACGCCTGGTAGAGGATCCACGGCATGCCCACGAGCAGCGCGGCGACTGCGGCGATCTTCAGGAAGGCCGAGAAGGACTCGAGCGGGCTGGTGGCCTGCAGGTTGGCGGCCTGCCCGGCCTCGTGCAGCGCGACGGTGACGGGATGGGTGACGAAGCTGAGCAGGTGCCCGCCGAAGATCGCCGCGACGATGAAGATCACCGCCACACCGATGAGCGCGAAGATGAGCCGCCTGCGGAGCTCCTCGAGGTGGTCTCCGAAGGACATGAAGGATTGGATGTTCGGCTTCGGCACGTCGATGGGGAAGGATAGGGGAGAAAGCCATCGCCGGTGAAAGGCACAGCAACCTCCCGCCCGAAGCGGCGAGGGGATGGTCAGCTCTCAGTTGGCGGCGTGCGTGCGGGTCGCGCGGATCGGCGGGCGTTGAACGCTCGCGACACCGGTGACCGGGATCACCAGTTGATTTCGCGCGGGCTCAGGCGGCTGGGGCGGTCGGTCATGAAGACGCGGCCGAGGTCGCTGTTGAGCTGGCGGAAGTTGTAGTCATACGAGATCGTGACGGCGTTCTCGATCTCTTCGTGGCTCTGCGAGAGCGTGTCGACATCGGGGGTCGGGTTGAGCCGGTAGGAGGTGGTGCGCCCCTCATTGGTGCCACAGCCCGCCAGCGCAAGAACGGCGAGGGCGACGGGAACGAGGCTCGCAAGACGGAGGTTTCGGCGGGGCATGGCAACTTCCTCGGGATCGTGTCGGATGAGAAGAGACTTTGTACCGGAGCGGGCGAACGAGCGTCAAACCTGAAGGGCCGAGGAGCGGGGCGGGAGGGGCCCGGGGCGAACCCGGAATCCCGACCATGACCCGCACAAAACCCCTGCGGAACGAGGGTCGGGTGTCGCCCCAATCCCCTCGGCCTGTTCCATCCCCCCACAAGCCGGAAGCAGATACGACGCGGGTGGTGGGGTCCGGTTCCGGAATCTTGTCACCAGATGGAAATGAGGCAGCCAAACCGCCAACCGTCAGCGTAAGGCCATCGCACGGGTAGCATCCTCTAGCGGGCAGGACCGCAGGGAGGCTTGGCTTTGGATAGAGCATCGCGCGACAACGCATCCGGGCTCGTTGAGTCGCTGGTGGGGTCGATCCTCGCCGAGGCCCGGACCCGGCACCTGGGCGAAACCCCCTTGCCGAGCCGCGACCGCCTGGCCGAAGTGGTCGAACTGCTGCGGCAGCTGGTGTTCCCTGGGTTCTTCGGCCGGCGCGGGCTGACGCGTGAAATGCTCCCCAACCACGTCGCGGCGCTGCTGGCGCAGGTGCGCTCGCTCGTGGAAGAGCAGACGCGAGCGGCTCTGCGCTACGCGACGGATCTGCCGGTTTCGGCCGGGGGTGCCCCCTGCGCCGACGACGGCGCCGAGTGCGACCGCAGAGCCCGCGAGGTCGCCGAGGCTTTCGTGGGGCGCGTGCCCGAACTGCGGCGGCTGCTCGCGCTCGATGTTCAGGCCGCGTACGACGGCGATCCGGCTGCGCGGCATATCGATGAGACGATCTTCTGCTACCCCGGGGTCGATGCGATCTTCAGCCATCGCGTCGCGCACGAGCTCTACGTTCTGGGCGTCCCGCTGGTGCCGCGGCTGATCTCGGAGATGGCGCACAGCCGCACGGGCATCGATGTGCACCCCGGCGCGACCATCGGCGAGTCGTTCTTCATCGATCACGGTGGGGGCGTCGTCATCGGCGAGACGACCGTCATCGGCAAGCACGTCCGCATTTATCAGGGCGTGACGCTGGGCGCGCGATCGTTCGAAAAAGATGGTCACGGCAGGCTGGTCAAGGGCAAGCGTCGCCACCCGACGATCGGCGACCGGGTGACGATCTACGCCGGCGCGGTCATCCTCGGCGGCGACACGGTGGTGGGGGAGGATTGCATCGTGGGCGGCAGCGTGTTCGTGACGCAGAGCGTGCCGCCCGGCCACATCGTGCGGGCCAAGCAGCCCGAACTCGTGGTGCGCAGCCACCGTGAGACCAGCGAAGCGGTCGGCTGGACGGAGGACTGGGTGATCTAGTCGGGAGTCGCCAGTCGCCAGTCGGGAGTCGCGCCGAGCAGCAGGCTTCAAGGAGACCATCATGACCAGTTGGAGCGTGGCCGGGTGGGATTCGTTGGCGACTGATCGGCCCATGGCGCTGCTCTCGCGGCAGCGGGTGCTCGGCGAGAAAGCGATGATCTCGCGCGTGGTGCTGGAGCAGGGCTGCGATGTGCCGGTGCATTCGCACGACAACGAACAGGTCTCGGTGATCATCTCCGGGCGGCTGCGCTTCACGCTCGGCGATGAGGCCACGGTTCGGGAGGTCGTGGCGGGCGAGGTTCTGATGCTCCCGAGCGGCTGCCCGCACGGGGCGTACGCGGTCGAGGAGACGGTGGTGCTCGACATCTTCGCGCCGCCCTCGGCGGTGACCGGGATCGATCGCCGCGGGTAGCCCGCACCTGATAGCGGCGGGCATCCGTGCGATAATGGACCGATGACCATCGACACCAAGGCGGTCGTTCGGCGAGAAGTGCGATTGGCAACCCTCGATGACCTGCTCCGCGAGGGGGAACGCCTCGCATCGGCCGAGCGCGACGGGCGGCTCGTCGTCAAGGGCAACTGGTCGCTGGGGCAGATGCTCGGGCATCTCTCCGCGTGGGTGAACTACGCGTACGACGGTTACCCGACGGGGTTTACTCCCCCACCGTGGATCCTCCGCATGGTGCTCAAGCTGATGAAGAGCAAGTTCCTGACGCAGAAGCTGCCCGTGGGCTTCAGGATGCGTGGCGCGAAAGACGGCACCTTCGGGACGGAAGTCATCCCGACCGCGGATGGCCTTCAGCGGCTGAACGCCGCGGTGGCGAGGCTCAAGAAGGGCGCGCCATCAAAGCCCAACCCCGTCTTCGGGCAGATGACTCCCGAGGAGTGGATCGCGATCACGCTTCGCCACGGCGAACTGCACTGCGGCTTCTTTGATGAAGAGTGAAGCGAAAGGCCCCGTCGATTTCACACGAGCTTTGGCAGTCCCTGGCGCCACGCCTCGATCGTCGCGTGCTCGGTGAGGTCGTACTTCAGCGGCGTGATGGTGATGTGCCGCTGCATGAGCTCGCGCACATCGGTGCCCGCATCGGCGGTCTTGAAGTCCAGCCCGTGGCCCGCGGCCCAGTAGTAGACATCCCCGCCGGGCGAGAGCCTGCGCTCGTAGTTGTCGATGAGCCCGTGGGTGTTCATCGGGCACACGCGGATTTCGGGGCGCTCGGGGGTGGGCGGGCTGGGCTGCGGGTCCTCGCAGATGGGGATGTTCACGCTGACGCAGGCGTGCGGCGTGAGCAGGCGAGCGGCGAGGATGTGCTCGATGGCGCGGCGTGCGAGCACCGCCGCGCGGTCGAAGCGAGTGTGCTGCTTGCCCAGGTGCAGCGAGACGGCGATGGATGGGACGCCCAGGAACGCCGCCTCGATCGCGGCGGCGACCGTTCCTGAGTAGATCACGTTGATGCCGACGTTGGTCCCCGCGTTCATCCCGCTGATGACAAGATCCGGGCGAGATCCCTTGCCGAAGCGCTCGGCCCAGAGCGAGCAGATGGCCAGCTTGACGCAGTCGGCCGGCCGCCCGTCCACGGCGAGCCCGGACATGCGCGGGCTCACGGTCTCTTCGCTCACCATCAGCGGCGTGTGAAAGGTGATGCCGTGGCTCGTCGCCGACTGGACGGTCAGGGGCGCGATGGGGAAGACGACCTCGGCGAGCGGCCCACCGAGAGAACCGTTCGCATCCGTGAGCGCGTTGAAGAGCGCCTCGATGCCCGGGGCGTGGATTCCGTCGTCGTTGGTGAGCAGGATGCGCATGCCGGGAGGATAGCGGCGTGCGCTGCCAGCGCGGTCGCGGGGGTTACTTCAGCCGCTCGGGCAGCTCGTTGTAGAGCCCCTTGAGCTCCTCGGCCTTGCTCGCGGGCATCACCAGCGTTGCATCGGCGGTGTGAACCACGATCAGCCCCTCGCAGCCGAGCACGGTGACGGTGTGCCCATCCTCGGCGTTGAACACCAGCGTGTCCTTGCTGCGCGAGGCCAGGCCCACGCCCGAGATCGCGTTGCCATCGGCATCGGGCGAGAGCGTCTGCCCCAGGCTGGGCCACGAGCCGACATCCAGCCACGTCAGGTCCATCGTGACGGTGCAGACCTTCACGCCATCGGCAGCGCGGTTCTGCTCGCGTGATGCGGGCTCCATGACGGCGTAATCAACGCTGATCTTGGGCAGCGTGGGGTAGGTCTCGGCGACCACACGCGACTGGTCCGGGGTGCCCCAGGCCTGCTGGATCTTCATGAGCCCCTGGTACGACTCGGGCTTGTAGCGGCGGAGGCAGTCGAGGATGGTCGATGCTCGCCACACGAACATGCCCGAGTTCCAGCCGTAGGCCCCGGACTCGACGAGCGCCTGGGCCTTCTCGTAGGTCGGCTTCTCGACGAAGCGCTCGACGCGGAAGCCCAGGCCATCGGTCCCGGGGATGGGTGCGCCGCGCTGGACGTAGCCGTAGCCCGTCGCGGGGTAGGTCGGCTGGATCGCGAACGTGACGAGGCGCGATGGGTCCTTCTCGACCAGCTCGAAGCCCAGTTCCATCCGGTCGCGGAAGAGGTCGGCGGGCTCGATGATGTGGTCTGCGGTGAGGACGGCGAACACCGCCTGCGGGTCGCGCTTGGCGATGACCGCGGCCGCGAAGCCGATGGCGTTGACGGTGTCGCGCCCGACCGGCTCGCCCAGGATCAGGTCATCGGTGAAGGCCGGGAGCGAGGCCCTGATCGCCTTGCGGTACTGCTCGTTGGTGCAGATGTAGCGCTGGGGAGCGGGGACGAGCCCCTCGAGTCTTTCGGCGGCGAGTTCGAGGAGCGAGAGCGCCCGCGTCCCGCGCCGGATGAGCGGGACGAGCTGCTTGGGCCGCTCGATGCGGCTCATCGGCCAGAGTCTGGTGCCCGCGCCGCCCGCCATGATCATCGCGTAACGCATCGGGTCGTAATCTACAGGATTTCACCGCTGAGAAGCGGAGATCTCGCGGTCGGCCTTTGGCTCGTTCATCGGCACGCCTGCTCGGCACGCCTGCTCGGCGCCCGCCCCAAGGCATCTTCGAGGTGACCGGTCTAGCGAGCGGCCAGCGCTGCCGAAACCAGTTCATCGGCCGACTTGGCCGTGGCGTCTTCTTCCATGGCGCGGCGGACCAGCCGCTGCGCATCGGCCTCGCTCTCGCCCAGGCGGACCAGAGCGGCGACCGCTCGGCGGAAGGGTTCGGCGGCCTCGGGCCCGGCGGGGCGTGTCTGGCCCGGCCGGTCCGGGTCCGCGACCATGGCGCTCGCGAACGCCTCGACCTTGCCGTGGAGTTCGGCGATGATCGTCTCGGCGAGCCTCTTGCCGATGCCCGGCAGCTTGGCCAGAGCCGTGGCATCGCGGAGGGTGATGGCCCGAGCCACATCGCCCACCGGAGAGGCCAGCGCCTTGAGAGCCTTCTTGGTGCCCACCCCTTTGACCGTCGTCAAAAGCTCGAAAAAGCGCCGCTCATCCGGGGTCGAGAAGCCGATGAGCCGCGGAGTGAACGAAGATCCGCCATCGGGCGACTCCAGCGATTGGATCGTGTGCAGCGTCACGATCTGCCCGACCCGGCCCGCCAGCCAGTCGCGGAGGTACGCCGGGGCGAGCACATCGAACGCCTGGGATGTCCCGGCGTGGGCCCCGGGCATGACCAGGAGCGCCCCTTCGTCATCGGCGCGTTCGAGGATGGCACAGAGCCGTGAGAGCATGTCGCGGAACTGTAACGCAACGGGCCTTCGGAGCGGCGAATAGACTCACCACCCGTGACCTTCGATGCGGACATCGTGGTGATCGGCGCGGGGGCCGCCGGGCTCATGGCCGCGATCTGGGCGGGCCGCACCGGTCGCGAGCGGGGCGCACCCGCGCGGATCATCGCTCTGGATGGGGCTCGCACGCTCGGGGCGAAGATCCTGGTCGCGGGGGGCGGGCGGTGCAACGTCACCCACCATCACGTGGACGAGACCGCCTACGCAGGATCGTCCCGCCACGCGATCAAGAAGGTGCTGCGCTCGTTCGATGTCGTTCGAACGACGGCGTTCTTCGACGAGCTGGGCGTCGGCCTGAAGCGCGAAGAGACGGGCAAGCTGTTCCCCATCACAGACAACGCTCGCACTGTTCTCAACGCGCTGCTCGATGAATGCCGCCGCGTGGGCGCGGAGATCCGCCATCCTTGGCGCGTCGACACCGTCGCCCGCGACGCGGAGACGGGGCTGTTCACGATCAGGGAGGCCGCGGCCGTGGGCTCGGACGCAGCGACGAGCCATCCGCGCAGCCTGACCGCGCGGCGGGTGATCCTCGCCACGGGTGGCAGGGCGCTGCCCAAGTCGGGCTCGGACGGGCACGGGTACACCATCGCTCGCGGGCTGGGGCACACGGTCACACCCCGGGTCTTTCCTGCGTTGGTGCCCATCACCCTCGCGCCGGGGTGCTTCATCCGCGAGCTTTCGGGCATCACCCTGCCCGCGACCATCGAGGTGCGTACCCACACCGGCAAGCGGCTGATCGCGTTCACCAACTCGACGCTGCTCGCACACTTCGGGCTGTCTGGGCCCGGGGTTCTCGACATCAGCCGCTACTACCTCGACGCGGCGGCGGGGGCGATCGCGGCGGCCGAGCCGCCTCCGGTGCTGGTGCTGAACTTTCTGCCCGATCAGACGTATGAGGCATTCGATGCGGTCCTGCAGGGGCTGGGCAAGCGCTCGCCGCTATCGCTGCTGCGCGA
>JBIPMO010000153.1:0-7221 GCA_044369085.1 Phycisphaerales bacterium | reverse complement strand
ATACCAGGTGAGCGTGTCGTAGTTCGAGTGGTACGCGGTGCCGCGCCCGCCGCTGCCCCCGACGGACATGCAGGGCACGCTCGCGTGGAAATAGAAACCGACGTGGTCGGACCCGCCGCCCATCGAGCGGACCTCGGGCTCGACGGCTGTGTCATCCGGTGCGGTGGCGCGGGAACGCGTCAGCCACTCATCGAAGGCGGTGATGTCGGTTCGGCGGGCGGCCGGGACCTCGCGGGCGGCATCGATGATCACCTGCGCCAGCGTCGGCGAGCCCGAGGCGCCGAGGAGCGGGCCCATCGCGGCCATATCGAGGTTCATGTAGCAGACCGCATCCTTCACCAGCGCAGCGCGGTGGCCTTCGACCCATTCGGACGAGCCGATGATGCCGTGCTCTTCAGCGCCCCACGCGGCAAAGATGATGGTGCGCTCGGGAAGCACACCGCGCTTGGCGAGATCGGCGAACGAGCGAGCGGCTTCCATGAGCACGATCAGCCCCGCCGTGGGGTCCGAAGCGCCGAAGCCCCACGCATCGTGGTGGCAGCCCAGGATGACGGTCTCATCGGGGAACTTTGTGCCGCGGAGCGACGCGGTGATGTTGGCGGTTTTGGTGATGCGGCGGTCCTGTTTGACGACCAGGCGGATGCGCAGGTTCGGCCCGCCGGTCACGCGGTAGGCCAGGGGCATGGCGCCTTGCCACGACTCTTCGGGGACGGGTTCCCCCGTCATGCGCGACATGATCTGCTCGGCTGCGGCCCAGCCGACGGGCTGCACCGGGATGCGGGGCAAGTCGACGGCGGCGGGGTCGAGGCGGTCGGCGCTTTCGGTGGCTTCGATGCCCGGGGTGAGCGGGTCACCGGTGGCATCGAGGGTGGCGAGCGAGCCGCGCTCGATCTGATACGGGGTGGCCCAGCCGCCCTCGGGGTACATCAGGCCGCGCATGTAGCCCGACTGCGCGGGGTCGGTGTAGATGATCACGCCCGCAGCGCCCGCCTGCTCGGCGAACTTGGCCTTGAAGCCGCGGAAGTTGCCGCCGTAACGAGCGAGAACGATCTTGCCGCGGACATCGATGCCGAGCTTGGCGAGGCGCTCGAAGTCTTCCTTCTTGCCGAAGTTCGCGTACACGACCTCGGCGGTGATGTCGCCGCTGCCCGAGTAGGCATTGAAGCCGAAGGTGAGTTCGGGGTGGGTCGAGTAGGGGTCGCGTTCGACCGATGGCTCCATGATGGGGAGCGTGACCGGTTCGGGCTCGACGATCCTGACGCTGGCTTCGACGGGATTGGAGAGGTAGGGCCAGATCCAGTGGATTTCGGTTTCGAGGCCCATGTCCTGGAAAGCCCGGTGGAGTCGTTCGATCTGACGCAGGTCACCTTCGCGGCCCGCGATGTGCGGCTCGGAGGCAACGAGGTCGTGCCACTTCCCGAGCGAATCGGGTGAGACGACCAAGTTGAGGTCGCGCTCGTAGCCGCGCTGCGGCTCGCGGCGCTCTGGCGCGAAGAGAGCCAGCGAGAAGGATGTCTGCGCCGGCACGGCCGAGGTCAGCGCCAGAACACAGCCGAGGGCGAGCGTGCGCGTGAGCATTCCCGGAATATAGACGAGGCCCGGGGGCGAAGCCGGGGGGATGGGTCGGCGGAGATGCGGGATGCTTTGGGTACGAGAAGCCACCCGTCACTCCCGTTCCGGGCTCGTTCGGGCGTGTCTGCTACTTTCGTGGGCATGATCCGCGTGAAACCATTTCGTGCCTGGCGTCCTCGTCCTGAACAAGCGGCCGCGGTCGCGTGCGTCCCGTATGACGTGGTGGATACCAGGGAGGCGCGGGCGCTGGCGGCGGGGAACCCGGTCTCGTTTCTGCACGCGATCAGGCCCGAGATCAACCTGCCCGATTCGACCGATCCGTACGCGCCGGCGGTGTACGAGGCGGCCAAGCAGCAGTTCGGTCGCTTCCAGCGCGAGGTGTTCGTTCAGGAGGCCAGGCCGACGATCTATCTCTACCGGCAGGAGATGGACATGCTCGGGCGGCGGCTCTCGCAGGTGGGCGTGGTGGCGTGCTGCCACATCGACGACTACGCATCCGGGCTGATTAAGAAGCACGAGAAGACGCGAGCCGACAAGGAAGATGACCGGACGCGGCATGTTCTGGCGCAGAACGCCAACGCCGAGCCGGTGTTCTTTCTCGTCCAGGACCGCGAGGATCTGAACGCACTGATCGCTCGGGGCACCACCCCCCCACCGCTGTTTGACTTCACCGCTGCTGATGGTGTTCGCCACACGATCTGGACGGTTGCGGACCCGGCGCCGTATGTCGCGGCATTCGGCAAGTGCGCGTGCGCGTATGTTGCTGATGGGCACCATCGCACCGCGGCAGCCGCTCGCGCGGGGGCCGAGCGCCGCGCTGCGAACCCCGGGCACACAGGCGAAGAGGAGTACAACTGGTTCCTGGCGGTGCTCTTTCCCGCGAGCCAACTGACGATCCTTCCCTACCACCGGCTGGTCAAGGATCTGGATGGTCACACGCCGGCGGAGGTGCTCGTGTGGCTCCGCAAGCACACGACGGTGACGGAGAACGCGCCGCCATCGCCCACATCGGTGGGACGCGTGTCGATGTACCTCGCGGGCAAGTGGTACGGCATCGAGTTCCCCGCGGCGTGGGTGAACAAGAACGATCCGATCGGTTCGCTCGACTACACGATCCTGACCGACCGGATCCTGTCGCCGCTGCTGGGCATCGGTGACATCCGCAAGGACAAGCGGATCGACTTCGTGGGCGGCATCCGCGGGCCCGGCGAACTGGTGAAGCGTGTGGATGCGGGCGAGGCGGCGGTGGCCTTTTCGATGCACCCGACCACCATCGAGCACCTGATCCGGATCGCCGATGCCGGGCAGATCATGCCGCCCAAGAGCACGTGGTTTGAACCCAAACTGCGGAGCGGGCTGCTGGTGCATTCGCTGGAGTGAGCGCGTGGGAGAACCTCGATGAATGCGGACACTGACACTGCGAGCGTCAAGCGGAGCGGCGTTCCGTGGGGCAGGTTGGGGTTCATCGGCTTCGCGGGACTCGTCGCAGCGGGGTTGATCGTCGGGCTGTTCTTCCCCGATTCGCGAGTCGCGTGGGACTGCCTGGGCACATGCGTGACGATCCTGATCCACTCGGGGCTGATGCGGCTGCAACTGTCTGGGCTGCGGCTGAAGTACCCGCGGTGGTACGTGCTGGTGCGCGTGGGCTGGTGCGTGGTGAGCGCACTACTGATCTCCGCAATCATCTGGTGGGATAACAACTGGGCCAAGGGTCAGCTCATTGTCGCGACGACTGCATGGTGGGTGGGCCTGATCGTGTCAGACCCCTGCGCACGATTGCTGTCGCTCGGGTGGGCACGGGTGATGAGCGTCACCGGACTCGTCGCCTCGCTGGCATTGGCGCTCGTCTGGTCGTCGAAAACGTTCTTTCTCATCTCCTATCCGTACGGCGACGACTTGCTCTACCTCGCCTTGGGTTTCGCCGCGTTTGCCGGCGTTCGCTTGATCGCCCTGGGACCCAATGACCGGCGCTGGAGTGTGCACGTGCCGGCATGGCTACTTTTTGCCTGCTCGCTGGTCGCAGCGTCGCTCGTGTGGTTAGAGCATGACCTGAGCGCCGAACTCAAGATCCGAGTCGCTCTGGCGACCGGATTTGTGGCGGTGATCAGCCTCCTGCCCGCGACGGCGGCGCTGTTGACGCGTCGGGGTGCGCGGCTTGAGGGTGTCGCGGGCCGCCGCCCGCGCATCGACCTCATCTGCCCCCGCTGCAAGATGAACGTCGAGGCGACCACCGGCGCCAGCCGTTGCCCATCGTGCGCCACCGAGTTCCGCATCGAGGTGCGGTCGGCGGCGTGCCTTTCGTGCGGGTATTCGATGACGGGCATCTGGCCCGTGTGCCCGGAGTGCGGGAGCAACCACGGGGCGTGATCGGCGGGGCTCTCCCGCATTCCCGGGGCTGCTTTGGCAAGATGGCCCGTCACTGCCGGCCCGGGCTCGTTCCGGAGGCTTCCTGCATTTCTTAGGCGGGCTAGGAGTCTCGCCGCACATCCGCAGGCGCGGTATGCTTTCGACGGAATCGCGTTCGAACACCGCACCCTCCGGGCCACACTGGGTCACCGAACGATGCACATCCTCATCGCCGACAAGTTCGAGAAGTCAGGCATCGAAGGGCTGCAGGCCCTTGGAGCCAAAGTCATCAGCCTGCCCGAAGTGGGCGAGGCCGGGCTGCCTCAGGCGATCACGGAGCACAACCCCGATGTGCTGGTGGTCCGGTCGACAAAGGTCAAGGCCGCGACGTTCGAGGCAGCAAAGAAGCTCTCGCTGGTCATCCGGGCCGGGGCGGGGTTTGACAACATTGACCTCGCCGCGGCGAGCGCCCGGGCCATCTCGGTCGCGACGTGCCCGGGCAAGAACTCGATCGCGGTCGCGGAGCTCGCGTGGGGGTTGATCCTCTCCTGCGACCGCCGGATCCACGATCAGACGGGGGAACTCCGAGCGGGGAAGTGGAACAAGAAGGAGTACAGCAAGGCTCGCGGGCTGTACGGGCGGACGCTGGGCATCGTCGGGCTCGGCCAGATCGGCCAGGAGATCGCCACGCGGGCGCTGGCCTTCGGGATGGATGTGATCACGTTCACACGCGGGCTGAGCGATGCCGAGGCGAACCGCCTTGGCGTCGTGCGAGCCCCCGACCT
Organism: Phycisphaerales bacterium; assembly: GCA_044369085.1. Taxonomy (GTDB): domain Bacteria; phylum Planctomycetota; class Phycisphaerae; order Phycisphaerales; family UBA1924; genus JAEUIV01. Next base: position 2,518 of record JBIPMO010000153.1, on the reverse strand, counting down.
GCTGACGGTGGCTCGCGAGGCGGATGTGGTCTCGGTGAACGTGCCCGCCAATAACGAGACCAAGCACCTGTGCAACGCGGCGTTCTTCGCGGCGATGAAGCCCGGGGCGACGTTCGTGAACACCACGCGCGGGAGCGTGGTCGACGAGGCTGCGCTGCTGCAGGCGATCAAGGACAAGGGGATCCGCGCGGGGCTGGATGTCTTCGAGAACGAGCCGGCGGCCGGCGCGGCTGATTTCCGCAGCGACCTCGCTTCGAGCCCGGCGGTGTGCGGGACGCACCACATCGGGGCCTCGACCGACCAGGCCCAGCAGGCGATCGCGGCGGAGGTGGTGCGGATCGTGCGCGACTACAAGGCCGCGGGCGAAGCACCCAACGTGATCAACCTCGCCAGAAAGACGGCCGCGACACGGCTGCTGGTGGTCCGCCACCTGAACCGCCCGGGAGTGCTGGCCCACGTGGTGGGCGAGATCGGCCGGGCCAACATCAACATCGAGACCATGGACAACGTGATCTATCAGGGTGCCGAGGCGGCCTGCGCCCGGATCACCCTGGATGTCGAGCCCCCCGCAGCCGTGATGGCCGCCATCGCCCGGGGGAGCGCGCATATTTTGTCCGTCGAACTGACGGCGATAGAGTAAGCCCGCTCGCCGCAGCGGCGAACGCAACGAAGGAACACCCCATGACCACCATGACCGCCCCCGCAGCACACGCATTCAAGACCGCCTCGGGCCGGAAGTTCAACTTCTCGGCGGGCCCGGGGATCCTGCCCGAAGAGGTCCTGCACCAGGCGCAGAAGGACCTGTGGGATATCGCGGGGTCGGGGATCGGGATCCTGGAGCACTCCCACCGCGGGCCGGTGTTCGACAAGGTGCTGGCCGAGGCGGAGGCGATCGTCCGCGAGGTGGGTTCGGTGCCCGATGACTACGCGGTGATGTTCGTCCCCGGCGGCGTGACGCTGCACTTCGGCCTTTTGCCGATGAACTTCGTGCGCGAGAAGTCGCAGGTGCTCGACTATTTCATGACGGGCAAGTGGGCCGACGACGCCACCAAGGAGGCCCAGGGCATCGCGACGGTGAACATCGCCGGATCGAGCAAGGCGACCAACCACGACCGCATCCCGGCGAAGGAGACGTGGAAGTTCTCGAAGGACGCGGTGTACTGCCACTCCTGCTCGAACAACACGATCGAGGGGACGCAGTGGAAGGAAGAGCCCGTGCACCCGTTCGGTGCCCCCTTGATCTGCGACACATCCAGCGACATGTTCAGCCGCCCGATCGATGTGCGGAAGTACGGGATGATCTACGCCGGGGCGCAGAAGAACCTGGGCCCGTCGGGGATCGTGCTGTTCATCGCCGAGAAGAAGCTGGTCGAGAAGGGGCGCGATGACCTGTCGGTGCTGCTCAAGTACAAGACGCACATGGCCAACGAGAGCCGATACAACACGCCGAACACCTTCGGGATCTACCTGATCGGCGAGGTGTGCAAGTGGATCAAGCGCCAGGGCGGGCTCAAGGCGATGGAGCAGCGGAACAACGACAAGGCGGCGGTGCTCTACAACTTCCTGGACTCGACCTCGTTCTACAAGGCGCACGCGCAGAAGGCCGACCGGTCGCCGATGAACGTGACCTTCCGCTGCCCGACCGAGGACCTCGACAAGAAGTTCTGCAAGGAGAGCGAGGCCCGCGGGCTCGACGGGCTGAAGGGCCACCGTGCGGTCGGCGGGATGCGCGCGAGCATCTACAACGCCTTCCCCGTGGAGGGTGTCCGCGCGCTGGTTGACTTCATGAAGGAGTTCGAGCGGGCCAACGGCGGAAAGTGATCCGCTCGGTTGCGCGGCATGTTCCCGAACTTCCCCCTGCCCACGTTCGGGCCGCCGCCTGCTGCGGAGGGGGCCGCCGACCACCAGAATACGGGTGTCGGTGGCGCGGCGCGTGGTGAAGTCCTGCACGCGGAAGCGACCGATCCCGATGCCCGAGGTCCGATGCGTTCGGATCGCTCCGCGTACCATCTCTCCGTGACTCAGCAGGCTCCGGACATGGTCGTGCGCCTTGCGCGTTTCATCATCATCGTGCTCACGGGGACCGTCATCCTTGCGCCGGTGACCGGGAAGCCTCAAGTCGATCCATGGACGCTTGTTCCAGCCGACCCGGCGTCTCACGATGCCAGCGCAACCCCGCTCGGAAGTTCCGAGGTGCTTGTTCTGTACTCGTACTCGGCGCAGAAGGGCTACACGCGGGCGCAGCAGAGAGGAATCACGGAGGGGCTGGGCGGGCGCTTTGCGCGCAACCTCACCATCTACGAGGAATACCTGCACGCCGACGCCCCCACGGGCGATCAGATTGAGGCGGCCTTTGTCGCGTTTCTGAAGCAGCGTTACGGAACCCGGCGTCTCAGTCTTGTGATCACCGCCGACACCCCGGCGACCGACTTTGCAGCGCGGCACTGGCACGAGCTTTTCAAGGGGCTTCCGGTGGTTTTCTCGGCGGCGGTGCGTGTGCCCCCCGAAGTCGAGCGGG
>JBIPMO010000152.1:0-7270 GCA_044369085.1 Phycisphaerales bacterium | reverse complement strand
GCGCCAGCCCCACCAGGCTCCGCTTCACCGTCGTCGGACGCGATCCATCGGTCACCAGCCCCGAGCATTCAACACCCGCTCGCTCCAGTTCGCCGCGCAGCGTCCGCCCCTCGGCATCGTCGCCGACCAGACCGATCGCCCGCACATCGCACCCCAGCGCCGCCAGCATCACGCACACGTTCGCCGCCCCACCGGGCATGTGCCGGGTCTCGCGCACGTGCAGGATCGGCACCGGAGCATCGCCCGTCAGCCGCTCGGCATCGCCCAGCACCGTCTGGTCCAGCATGAAATCGCCGATGACCGCGACCACGCCGCGCTTCCACGATGCCAGATGTGACAGCAGATCGGACACGCTGCCATTGTACCCGGCGCGCCCCGCTTCACCGTTTCGCAGAAAGCTCCATCGTCGCCCCGCCCGGTCCCGACAGATGCACCACCCGACCCTTCACATCCACCGATTCAACCTTCCAGCCGTTCGCCAGCGCATCCCCCACGCGACGGACCTTGCCGTTGATCGTCGCCATCCCGCCCGCGGGCGTCGCGAAAATCGTGTTCACCGCGAACGCCGGCGCGGGCTCCTTCGAGGCCACAAGCGCGGGAGGTGGCATCACCGCCTCGGGCACAGGCTCGACGGGTGCCGGGGGGTGGTTCATCGGAGACCGAACGCCGGGCGGCATCACCCAGCCCGCCAGATACTCCTCGGCACGAAGCTGACTCTCCCCGCGCGCCGGCGGCAGCGCGCTCGCCTGCGGTTCGGCCGAAACGCTCGCGATCGCCGCGGGCGCCTCGGCGGGCCCGGCACCAACCACCAGCTTCATCCCCCACAGCGCGGCCACCGGGCCCAGCAGCGCGCCCAGAGCAACCAGCCTCGAACGATTCCGGATCGTACCGATCATCGCGCCGCCTCCGCTTCCCCGAGGCGCGCCAGCGCCTGCTCCACCAGAACCCGCGACCGCGACGCATCAAACGCGTAGTGCACCGTCCGCACCACCGCACGGACGCGAGGCCGTCCAGCATCGCCCGCGGGGGTGATCGTCAGCGATTCGATCGCCGTGCTCTCGCGCTCGGCCGAAAGCCGCTCGACCAGCGTGATCAACGAGTCATAGGTCCCTTCAACCGTCATCGTGAAGCCGACGAGCACATCCTTCGGCACCACCGCCGCCGGTGAGCCCGGCACCGCCGACAGCATCGTCGCCCCCGCGCCAGCCCCCGCCCCGGCCGCTTGGGCCTGCCCGGCGGGCTGCTTCAGATCGCGCTGCTGCAACTGCTCTACGGTCGCGCCAGACTCCGCCGCGTGCTGCGACAGCCGCTCGAACGCGATCAGCTCATCGCGAGCGGCCTCGCCCGATTCGTGCACGAGCGCCGCTCGCTGCTGCGCCTTCACCAGCGCCGCCCGCGCCCGATCGAACCCACCGCCCTGCGCGAGCACCTGCGCCCGCATCCCGTTCTGGTCCGCCGTAGCGCCACGCGCCTCTTCGAGATCGCCCCTGACGGGATCGACGAGCGTCATGTACGCCCCGCCGACCACCGCCAGCCCGATCACCCCTTCGGCGAGCAGCTTCCGAACATGCTCGGTGTTCATCGCTCCTCCTCCTTGGCTTCCGCCGATGCGGTCGCGGGCCTGCCCGCCGCCCGAACGAGCTCCGCACGGATCTCAAACCGCTGCTCGCTGCGCCCGTCGAACTTGCCGCGTTCGGTGCCCTCCAAGCGAACCCCGGAGATCAGCGGCAGCCCCTCCAGCGCATCCATGTACGCCTTCACCGCACGCGTCGCCTCGGTTGCATCCGGCGCCGCGGCGAACCCCTTGAGCGAAACCCCGGGCTTCGCTGCATCGCCGCCGAGTTCCACGGTCGTTAGCTGCACCGATTCCGGCGCAAGCGTCGCCAGCATCACCAGCGTGGGCCCCCACGCGGGCCCAATCCCCGCGACCTTCCGAACCCGTGACTCAAGCGCATCCATTTCGTGCTGCGCCTCGCTCAGCGCCTGCTGGGCGTCAAACGCCGCTCGACTCAGCCCCGCCGCCTCCGTGAGCCTTCGTTGCTCCTTGCCCAGTTCGATCCGCGTCACCAACGCGTCCCCAGCGACGACCAGGGCGGCCACAGCCAGCCCCGCGTGCAGCCACCGCCGAGTCCGCGACACCTCGCGCCCCTCGGCCGCCACGATCGGCATCAACAGCGGCAGCTCCGCCGCCGAACCCCGCAGTGTCGCGATCACTCCCCGCTCGCTGCTGGCCGGCTCCGCTTCCAGACCCTCGCCGGATGTCACGGTCAGGCCGCTCCGGATCCCTAAAGCCTCGGCCAGACCGCGCACCGCCGATCCGGGACCGACCAGCCGGATCACCGCCAAGCCGCGTTCATCCTCGCTCAACCCGAAACGCAGCGACTGCTTCGCTTCCACGCTGAGGCGTTGCAGCACCGGCTGCAGCAGCGGCAGCGCCGCCGTCCCGTCAAGCCCGTGGGCGACATCGATCACGTCGTCTCGCCTTGGAACGCCGATGCGCCAGAGCAGAGATCGCGCCTGAACCCTCGACAGCGTGACCGGCTCGCCGCTCGCCGCTCCCGCGCGCGGCGACATCGGACGCGTCAGCGCCTCGATCAGCGACTCGACCCCCACGCCGATCGAACGCACGAAACGCAGCCGAGCGCTGTTCCCAGCCGCCAGCACCGATGAGTGCTCCCCGACCCATAGCACGACGCTCGGGCCCTGACCAGATGCATGCTCCGCAACAGCGCCGACCGCCGCCCGCAGCATCAACGCCTCGATCGGAACCACGCCTTCGACCTTCACCCCGGCGCGCTCCGCCCACCCGGCCACCGCAGCAACATTCCGATCACGCTCCGCGTACGCCAGAGCGTGAGACTGCTTGCCATCCTGCCCGCCGTCGCTGTCACGCGCCAGCGGAGCAACTTCACAAGGATTGCCGATCAGATCAAACCCGCAGATGTTGCCGAGCGACAGCCGCGCCGCCGCCTCGGCACCCGCCGCCCCGGCCCCCGAACCGCACGAAAACACGCCGCTCGCCGCCGTCGGTGAGCCGATCACCACCGTCGCGTCCGCCCCCGCGAGCCCCAGTTCGTTCACCATCGCGCCCAGCGCCGTGTCCAGCGACAGCAGCACGCCGGGCCAGGCATCGGACCATGCCACCGCGTCGTGACGAACGGCTTTGGCCGACACCACCTGCCCGCCGCGCAGCATCGCCACTTCCAGGCGCGAGGCCGTTACCTCGATGACCGCTCTTGCTCTTCCCAAGTGGCGCTCCTTCGACCCAGGCCGGGCCGGAAGGGTCTATCGGCCCCGCCGTTCGGCCCCTTGCGGGGCTCACACCCCCGCAACGCCTCCCGCGCTGTTCGCGCCGCTCCTGCCGCCGATCCGCGCCCGATAACGATCTTCACGCCAATCACCGCGCCGCATCACGCCGAACTCCGTAGCAAGCGCGGCAACCATCGCCCGCGCCAACCCCGAGCCCCAGCCATGAAGCACACCAAGCAGATCTGCATCGCCGCGATGCTCGCCGCGCTCGTCGCCACCGCTGCCAGCGCCGATGGAACCTCGCCCACCATCATCCTCTACGTGCCCGACGGCAGCACCGTCCCACGCTTCCGGATATGGAACGGCACGGCGTGGGGCACCGCCGCCAATCTCCCCTCGATCACCGACAGCGCACACTGGATCGTCGCCAAGAACTCGACCGCGCGCAACGAAACCGCCGCCGGCTTCTACGGCGATTCCCGAGCGCTCAGCCTCGCTTTCCACGATGGCACCACATGGTCTTCGCCGACAACCCTCGCCACGAACGTGGGCAAGGACTACGCCCAGAGGGCGTTCGACCTCGTCTACGAGAACTCGGGCGACATGCTCATCGCCTGGTGGAGCGCGGCAAGCTCCAGGATCATCTCCCGCGCCGGATCAGCATCCTCCCTCGGCCCGGAGGTCGTGCTTGATCTCGGTGCCTCAATCGATGTGCGCTGGGTGCGCATGGTCCCGCAGCCCGCCACGAACCGCATCCTGCTCCTGGCCCTCAACGACGACAAAGACCTCTTCGCATCTTTCTGGATGGGCAACTCGTGGAAGCCCGTGACTCCCCTGTCCAGCCAGTTGAACGAGAACAGCACCGAATGCTTCGCCGCCGCCTTCGAGTCCCAGTCACGTGATGGGCTGATCATCTACACCCAGAGCGACTCGGCGGTCATCCGCTACCGAACCACCAGCGGCAGCACCATCGGTGCCCAGCAGAACGGCCCGAACACCGGCGAGAACAAGATCCGATGGATCCGCGCCGCCTCTCACCCCACGAGCAACCAGATCCTCGTCGTCATCGCCGGCGAGGGCCTCGCCCTCAGCGCTGTTCTCTGGAACGGCACTGCCTTCGGCTCGCCAACCCAGGTTGCCACGGGACTGGAGTTCCACGATCGGCAGCAGTTCGATGTCGCGTGGCAGCCCGATGGCGCCCGCGCCCTGCTCGTTCACACCCAGAGCGGCAACGGGACCATCCGCTACCGTCAGTTTGTCAACGGCGCCTGGGGAAGCACCGTCAACGGGCCCAACAGCGGCACGACGAACACGGTCCTGACGCTCGTCCCAAACACCACCGGATCGACCATCTTCGGAGCCTTCTCCGACAACGATAAAGACCTCTTCACCGCCCAGTGGACCGGCGCGCAGATGTCGGGATCCACCGACCTCCATGGTAACATCGACGGCATGGAAGTCTGTCAATCGTTCATGGTGGTTGCCCCGGCCGTCCCCCAGGTCGAGGCCGAGCCGGATGAGGATGGCGCGACGGTCAAGCGCGTCGTGCAGTGGCAGGAAATCGACCCGCGCTAGAAGGGCTCGTCGATGCTGCTCGGAGCCGCCGCCGAACGCTTGCCCTTCTTCTTCCCGTCCGTCCCCGTGATGTCCTCGCGCAGCTCGGCGGCGATATACAGGATCGCTTCGCACGATGGGCAACGCGTCAGGTCGCCGCGCTTGAGCAGGATGCTCACGCGCTCCACGGGCAGGTGCGTGTAGCAAGAGGCGCACGTGTAGTCCATGTTCCGGCGGTCCTGCTCCTCGATCGCCGCCATCACATCCTCAACGCCCAGCGCCAGGCGAGCCTCGTACACCGCGAGCGCCGGTGGGGGCACATCTTCTTTCGCGACCTCGCGCTCGGCCTGAAGCTCGGCCAGCCGGTCTTTGATCTCCGCGGCCCGCGCATCGCGATCGCCCGTAGCGACCTTCCGCACCCCGTGACGCTCGGACTTCTGAGATTCGACCCCCTCGAGTTCCTTCCGCAGCACATCGAGCTTGCCCATCGTCTCGAGCATCCGGTCCTCGATCGGCTTCTTGTCGGCCTTGATCGTCGAGATCTCGGTCAGGAACGCCGAGTGCTCCTTGCTCGTCTGCGCGTTGTTCATCCGGTCGCGCAGCTTCGCCGAACGCTCATCCATCGACTGGCATTCGACCTCGTCGTTCTTGAGCGTCGCCTCAAGCGTGCGGACTTGCGTCAGCAGCGCCCCCGACTTCGTCTCCAGACTCGCCAGGAGCTTGTCCTGCTCGCCCACATACGCCTCAGCGGCGCGGAGACGGCTTCTGAGTCCCCGGAGTTGTTTGTCAACCAGATATAGACGGAGCAGTTTGGTGGTGACGGTCATATCGTGGGGCGTTCCACAGTGTGGGCGTTGGAAGTCTACCACATTCCCGTGCCGCAGGGCAAGAAATCCTGTCAGACCGGAATCAGCCGGGCACAACCGTCGGGTACGCCTGAATCAACTTCAGCAGCCAATACGCCACCGGAGCCACCAGCAGTGGGGAATCGGCGATGTCCATCACCCCGCCGAAGCCCGGCAGCGCGCGGCTGTAATCCTTCATCCCCGCATCCCGCTTCAGAAGGCTCGCCACCAGGTCGCCGCACTGCCCCAGCGCGCCGAACATCGCCCCCAGCAAAGCTCCCTGCCACCACTGCAGGTCCGGCACCCCGGGCACCGGCCCGTGTGTCAACCGCGCCGCAACCAACCCGGCGACCGCGGACGCCGCAACCCCCCCGAAGAACCCTTCCCACGTCTTGCCCGGGCTCAGCCACGGGATCAGCTTGTGCCTGCCGATCGCACGACCGACAAAGTACGCCCCGATGTCGCAGCACTTGGTCACCAGCACCACCCCGAGCATCACCCACGCGCTGAACTCCTTCAGCAGCAGGATCAGGAAACCCCCCATCAGCCCCACGTACACAAACGCCAGCAGCGTCGCCGAAACCGACGCCACCACCCCGTCGACATTGTGCCCGCGCGAATAAAACAGCAGCGCCACGACCATCACCGCCGCCGCCGTCGTCCCCACCATCGCCACGCCGCTCACACCGCCGAGCTCCGTCGCCGTCAGCGACGCCGCGAGCAGCCCGGCGCAGATCGCAAAACCGTTGATCCGCACAGAGGTCGCGATCCTGCGAGCCCGGAAGATCTTCGCCAGCTCGCGCCCGGCCGCCACCCCCACCACCAGCATGAAGAGCGTGAAGAACAGCCCGCGGAACCCGTGCCGGGCGCGGATCCACTCATCCAGCCAGATGATGGCCAGAAACAGCAGGATCAGCGGCGGTCCCAGCAGCAGCCTGTACTTCAGCACAAAGAGAGTATTACCACACCCGGCAGCCGCGCCATCGCCGGACCCCGCCCCACGCCAGCCGAGCGTTCAATCCAGCGCTCCCAGGATCCGCAACAACTCCTCCAGCGGCCCCTTGGCCTCCAGGTGCACGCGGCGGCCTTTGCCCTCGGTCACCGTCGTCATCGGCAGCTCGAGAATCGTCCCCTTGCGGTACCAGAACAGCGACTCCGAGAGCGGATCTTCCGCCGCCGTCGAGGTTTGGAACGTCGTGTGCACCAGCGATGCCAGAGGCTCCGCGCCGGCGTTAGGCACCACGGGCAGCAGCAGCAGCAGCTCCTCGTGCGGCACCGTGAACACCATCCCCCGCGTCGCCACCTTGGGCGCATCGCTCGTGAATCGCTCGATCAGGAACGCCGCCGATGCCGCCTGCTCGTGGTCCGAAACAAACGCCAGAACCCCTGGCGTCCCCGCGATCTCGTGCAGATCACGGTCGGCGATCGCGGCATGCAGGTTCGTCCGCGCGATCTCCGATGCCTCATCAAAGGTCACCGGCCAGCCATCCAGCACAGGCGATGTCACCAGCGGCGCCGCGTGCGACGGGCCGATCGCCAGCGCCTGCAGCAGACCGCCGAACGCCTCGCGACGGCACATCGCACGCCGCGGGCCCGAAAGCTCCCGCGGGTGCAGCAGCCGC
>JBIPMO010000151.1:0-7358 GCA_044369085.1 Phycisphaerales bacterium | reverse complement strand
CGCCTCCCGCCTGCTGCTCGACCGCCTGTTCGAGAAGCTCGCTCCCGAGATGGGCGGCGATTTCTATGTCGCGACCCCCTCGCGCGACATGTTCCTGGCGCTCACGCCCGACCCCGAGCCCTTCGTGTGCAGGGTCAAGAGCCGCGTGGACCAGGACTACATCCGCCTCCCCTATCCGATCACGAACAAGCTGTTCTACGTGACCCGCGACGGCGTGGCGGGGACCGAATCCATCGCGGCCTGAGCGCTCCGCTTCGCGTGTATGCTTCGGCCGAGCATGATCCTCCTGATCGACAACTACGACTCGTTCACCTGGAACCTGGTGCAGCGGATCGGCGAGCTCGATGCCTCGCTCGACCTCCGCGTCATCCGCAACGACAAGATCACCGCCGCCGAGGCCGCGGCGATGAACCCATCGCACATCATCATCTCGCCGGGCCCGTGCTCGCCCAACGAGGCGGGGGTCTCCAACGACATCATCACCGCCCTCGAAGGGAAGATCCCCATCCTGGGTGTCTGCCTGGGCCACCAGTGCATCGGGCACACCCACGGCATGACCGTGACCCGCCACACCCGCATCATGCACGGCAAGACCAGCGAGATCAGCCACGATGGCAAGGGGATCTTCCGCGGGGTTCCCTCGCCCATGACCGCGACGCGCTACCACTCGCTCGTCGTGCTCCGGCCGACCATCCCGCCGACGGGCTGGGAGGTCTCGGCGTGGTGCAGCGACACGCTCGATGACGGGTCGGTCGTCGATGTGGTGATGGGCCTGCGCCGCTCCGCGAGGCCCGGCGAGGCGCCGCTCGAAGGGGTGCAGTTTCACCCCGAATCATTCTTAACAATCCAAGGGCCGAAGCTGCTCGCAAACTTCCTCGGGATCGGCGCGGCCGCAGCGGCGATGCGCTGAAGCGGACGGGCCTTCGGGTACATTCGCCGCCACGGGCGCGCGTGCCCCGTTCTCCGCACACCAATCACACAGTGAGACCAGACATGCAGACTTCCACCATCGCTCTTTGTCTCGTGGCCGCATTGGCCGTGCCCGTGGTGTTCGTCGCCGGAGGCTGCCAGGGCGGCCAATCCGGGGCCGCATCGGCCGTCGGTGACATGCTCGGGAAGATCGATGGGGAATGGGTCCTCGACAAGCTCGGCGGCAAAGACATCGCATCGATGCTCGGTCAGGGGATGAAGGCCCCGAACCTGAACTTCGGCAAGGACGGATCGGTCAGCGGCTTCAGCGGTGTGAACCGGCTCGCGGGCAGCGTGAACCCCGAGGACCTGCTGCAGGGCAAGCTCGACCTGTCGCGTCTGGCATCGACCAAGATGGCGGGCACTCCCGAAGCGATGAATCTCGAGAGCGACTTCCTCGGCTCGCTCCAGAAGGTCACCGGCTTCAACTTCGACAAGGCCGGCGGGCTGAACCTGACCCAGGGCAAGGAAGTCCTGATGCGACTGGTTCGCGGCGGCCAGTGATTCCCCGGCGACCGCGGCGCAGGGTCCGCGTCCGAACCCCGCTCACGTCCCCATCTTGCTGATGAAGTCGTTGGCCTCGTTGATGGCGGCCTCGAGCTCCTTGACCAGCGCGCTCACGTCGCCCTCGATGCGGCCCGCCTCATCCCGCAGCGACGCGACCGCCTGAGCGTTGAGGTTGTGCTTGAGGAACAGCACGCGCTCGTTGAACGCATCGAGCACCGGCTGCATCTTGGCTTCGGCGCCCTTCATCGATCCGATCAGGCGGGTGTACTGGTCCTTGGTGGTCTGGAGCAGCGCCTCGCTCTTGGCCTTCATGTCGGCGGATTTGTACTGGGCCAGCTCTCCCTGCCACTCCTTGAAGAGGGCGCCGGAGACGGCTTCGACGCTCTTGATCCGCGAGCTGACGGTCTCGGCCCGGCTGGCGGCCCGGTCGGACTGGGCCTTGAGCTTCTTGTACGTGGCGTCGAGCTCGCTGGGCTTGCCGCCCACCAGCGACTGGAACTCTTCGAGAGCCGAGGCGAACTGCTTCTTGGCCGCATCCTGCGCATCGCGCGCCTCTTCGACGCGGTCGACGAGCTGCTCGCGCTTGGCGTAGCCAAGCTGCTCGCGCATGGCGATGCCCGCGGACGAGCAGCCCGGCAGCGCGGCCAGAGGGGAGGCAAGGAGCAGAACAGCGGCGATGGTGCGGGGATTCATGGCAAAGATGATACCGGAACTTCAGCCCTCGCGCGGCGCTCGGACACGTTGCCAAGAAGCGAGCGCATCGCCAAGGGATGGCTCGGCGGCCCGGTGATTCACCAGGCAGAGCGGAACATGTCCCCCAGTTCGCGCCGCCGCACCGTGCCGCGGACCAGAGCGGCATCGGCGGGCGTGACGGCACCGTCGCAATCGGTGTCCTGTGGTGCCGCGTGCGCGGAGTACAGGTCCTCGGCGTCGATCCGTCCATCGCTGTTGCGGTCCAGCGGGGCACCGCCCGTCAGCGTGACGCGGGCGAGCGGATCGCCCACGGGGATGCTCTGCCAGGAGATCGTCGGCAGCGCCGCGTAGGCCGCCTCCGCGAAGGTCAGGTTCGCGGCGAGCAGATTGGGCAGCAGCGTTTCGAGCCTCGCGACGGCGATGGTGAAAGGCTCCATGACGTTCGCCACAGTGAACGAGCCGCCGCGAGCGATGAAGTCCAGCGCCTGCTGCTGCCCGCCGCGCGAAGTGCCCGGCGCGTAGATGCTCGTGCCGTTCCACGATTCATAGGCCACGAAGATCGCGGCCGGGTGAACGCTGTAGGACTGGATGTAGTTGACCCCGCCATCGGCCGGCGCTCCCCAGGCACCGAAGGCATTATGGTTCGTTCCGTACGTGCCCAGCACCAGCAGCGGCCGCATTTGATCGGCGAGCTCCGGGCCGCTCACAAAGTTGAAGTTCTCATCCTGCGTGGTGCGGATGCCAAGCGAGCGCAGCACGCCTGTCGAGTTCTCGAAGTCCGACCCGCCGATGAAGAGCGGGGGCACCGCCCCGTCATCGAGCTCGAATCCGCTGCTCACCGGCGGTGGGGGTGGCGCATCCCACTCATCAACGAGCGCCTGCACGCCGCAGCGATCCACCGAGAGCGCCCCCGACCGGGCGATCAGCGACTGGATGTTCTGCACCGCCGCGGTGGTCGCCGGGGAGAAGCCCGCGGCGCTATCCAGGCGGCAGACGAGGTAGATATCGCCCGCTGTCAGGCTCGGGATTTCCCACGCCGCATCACCCTGATCCGAGAGCAGGATGCTCACGAACGGGCGCTGGATGAGGATGTTGTCGCGCGGAATCGAATCAAACGGCACACCCACCAGCCCCCGAGCGGGATTGGCGATGAACCCGTTGTACCGGTTGGGAAGTTCGGGCGACCCGGCCGATTCGAGGTCCTGTTGCAGCAGGGTGAGTTCGGATTCGACGCTCGCCCACGCCGACTGGGTGGTGAACTCATCGCCGAGACCGGCGGGGCTCAGGATGCGCGCCGGCAGGCCGCGGGTCGTCGCGATGGCGATGATCGAGCGCGAACGGTCGATGCCCGTCGTCACGCCGTTCACAAAGTTGCGCACCGGATCACGGATCAGCGCGAGGTACTGCGCGCGCGTCACTGACCCGATGTTCAGAGCATCGCTGGCGAGGTCAACGCTCAGCACGCCGGGCCGCGCGGCGATGTAGGCCTGCTGCACGGCGAGCGATTCCTGGTTGCGCGAGTTGAAAACGACCAGCACGTTCGCCGGCATCAGTTCCGCCTGCGCGCTGCCCGCGAGCACCCCAAGAGCCCAGAGCACAGGAACCATGACAACGCCATTCCCGGTCGTAACTCCCCGCCTCCGTCTCCCGGTGACCCGCTCTGAACGGCTCTCCGAGCCGACAACGCACACCCGATTGTCTTACTCTTGGCCGAGAATACACCGATGCAACCGCAAAGCGTTGTTTCCGATGATCCGAACGGGGGTGCGCTGGTCCGCGTCAAAGCGGTGCCCGGCGCATCGCGCGATGCGATCGCCGGGGTCCTGGGTGACCGGTTGAAGGTCCGCGTGTCAGCGCCAGCGGAGGGGGGCAAGGCAAACCGCGCGATCTGCGCCGTCCTCGCCCGGGCTCTGGGCGCAAGAGAACGCGACGTCGAGGTTGCGAGCGGCGCCGCATCTGCTGAAAAAGTGCTGCGCATCACGGGAGTTGATGCGGCCAGCGCGCGGCAGCACCTCGGGCTGCCGTCGATGTGACCGAACTCAGCGCTGCTCGTGCCTCTCAGTTACGGGCAGGGGTTGCCCCAGTTGGCGAGCACGGTCGTGATGTCCGTGAAGTTGATCTGCAGGTCCTGGTTCGCATCGCCCAGACAGGGGCGGCAGCCGTTGCCCAGGATGCGGATGCGGTACTTCACCGTCGGGCGCGGGACGCCGGACGGGACGAACCAGTTCGCCGCCGCCGTCGGCATCGATGTGCCATCGGGCCCGGACACTTGGAAGGCGCCGGCGGCGTCGTCGAAGTTGAAGAGAGCCTGCCCCTGGCCGGTGACCGGGAAAACATCCCCGTAGGAGATCGCCAGAATGTAACGCCCCGGGCCCGGGATCCGGACCGGCGAGCCGTCGGTCGGGGTCGGGAAGATCCTCGCTCGACTGTCCGTGCTGGAGATGTCGCGGTTGCCCACGATCCCAAAGCGGTCGGTACGGAAAAGAAAGATCGCCGCGTTGAAGGGCATGACCGCGCCGGTGCGGGATTGCGTAGCCGAATCCCCATCCTCACCGAGCAGAGCGGGCGTCTCCTGCGTCGTCGCGATGAACGTCTCCTTCTCGTTGACATCGATCACGTACGAGTCCGCGACGTCGACCCCGCCATCGGAATCCGTCCCGCCCAGGGTGCCGCTGATGGAATCCACCGGCGTTCCAACGGGAACGTTCTGCCCGTTGTTCTTGCCCGCATCGATCGGGCCCTCGGTCCAGTCCGGCCCCGCGATGGCAGGAGCGGCGGCGAGCGCGAGCAGAGCGATGACGGTCGTTGGGTACGAACTGAAGCGCATGAGAAGTCTCCGTGGCCCGCGCTGGGCGGCAGGGTGAGCCGCGCGGACGATGTATTCACCATAAGGCCAAGCGGCACAAGGGCCAGTCAAGGGCGCACAAATACCGAAGATTGAATGCCTGAGCGGGCTTTGTCAGGCATATCGGTCCCGACTTCACAGGATACGGCCCCAGTTTCGAGGCGCTCCAACCAACGAACGGTGTGTGGAATCTTCTTGCCGAGATTGACTCTGCCGGTAGCCATGGCTACAGTTTACGTCAATTGTAACCGATGCTACAAAGCCGCGCCGGCCCCGGAGTTCTTGCCGAATGATCACCCGAATGTCTGCCATGCTGGTCGCCGCTTTGCTCATGGTCTTGCTCGCGGCCATGGCCCTCGCGGGCCAGTCCGACCAGGCCCCCAAAAAGCTCCGCATCGTTGCGACGACGGGCATGATCGCCGACATGGTCCGCGAGATCGGTGGGGATCGCGTCGAGGTCACCGCTCTGATGGGTTCGGGCGTCGATCCCCACTTGTACAAGCCCACCCGCAGCGACATCGCCGCCGTCATGAGCGCGGACATCGTTTTCTACAACGGCCTGCTGCTCGAGGGCAAGATGGTCGATGCGTTCGTCCGCGCCGCGACGAGCGGGAAAAAGGTCTTCGCGGTCACCGAGCTGATCGACGAGTCGCAACTGGTCACCCCCGATGGCGGCCACGGCCTGCACGACCCGCACGTCTGGATGGACCCTTCGGTCTGGGGGCTGGGGGTGAACGTTGTGCGCGATCGCCTGATCGAGGCCGACCCCGCCGGCAAGCCGCAGTACGACGGCAGCGCCGCGGCCTATGCGCAGATGGTGCGGTCACTCGACGAGTACGCCAAGCAGGCCCTCGGCAGCGTGCCCGCCGCGAGCCGCGTGCTCGTGACCGCGCACGATGCGTTCAACTATTTCGGCAAGCGCTACGGCTTCGAGGTCATGGGCATCCAGGGAATCTCGACCGAGAGCGAAGCGGGCGTGCGCGACATCGAGCGCATCGTCCTGACCCTCGTGGAACGCAAGATCGGTGCGGTCTTCGTCGAGAGCACGGTCGCCGACCGCAACGTCAGGGCCCTCGTCGCCGGGGCCCAGGCCAGGGGCCACGCCGTCAGGATCGGGGGCGAGCTGTTCAGCGACGCGATGGGCAGGCCCGGAACCTACGAGGGCACCTACCAGGGCATGATCGACCACAACGTGACGACGATCGCCCGGGCTCTTGGCGGCGATGCGCCTGAGCGCGGCATGGTCGGCAAGCTCGGCACCAGCGACGGGCCGCGGTGAGGATCGACCATGCTGCAGAACCTCACCACCAAGCCCAAAGTCTCCGAAGCGGGCTTGCTCTCGGCCCGTCCCGAGCACTCGCCCGCGAGCCCGCTCTCGGTCCACGCCATGACCGTCGCCTACCAGCGCAAGCCCGTGCTCTGGGATGTGGATTATGACGCGCCGCCCGGCACGCTGATCGCCATCGTCGGCCCCAATGGCGCGGGCAAGAGCACCTTCATCAAGGCGTGCCTGGGGTTGACGCCGCTCGCCGCGGGGTGCGTGGAGTTCTGGGGCCAGGCGTACCGGCGGGTGCGGCGGCGCGTGGGCTACGTCCCGCAGCGCGAGAGCGTGGACTGGGACTTCCCCGTGTCCGCGCTCGATGTGGCGTGCATGGGGCGCTACGCGATGATCGGCTGGTGCCGACCGGTGTCGGCGGCGCACCGGCGCGCGGCGATGGAGTGTCTCGAGCGCGTCGGGATGGCCGACTACGCGGACCGGCAGATCAGCATGCTCTCGGGCGGCCAGCAGCAGCGCGTCTTCCTGGCGCGGGCCCTGGCCCAGGAGGCCGAGCTCTATTTCATGGATGAACCCTTCGCCGGGGTCGACGCCGCGACCGAGCGAGCCATCGTCGAGGTGCTGCGCGAGCTCAAAGGACGCGGCCGGACGGTCATCTGCGTCCACCACGACCTCCAGACCGTCCCCGAGTACTTCGACCAGGTCATGCTCATGAACATGCGCGTCGTGGCCGCCGGGCCCGTGGCGAGCGTCTTCACCAGAGAGAACCTGCACAAGACCTACGGCGGCCGCCTGACCCTGCTCGCCGAAGCCAGCGAGGCCGTGGCCCGGGCCGGATGACGCCCCCGCGATGACCACGCTCGCCCAGTCAACTCGGTCGCTCACGGACGTCTCGGCGTCGTGGCCATCGCTCGCGGAAGTTTGGGGCGTGCTGTCGTTCCAGGCCGGTTTCAACACTTCGGTGGTGCTCCTGGGGACGACGCTCCTGGGCGTCGCCGCCGGGGTGATCGGCGCGCTGGCCCTGCTCCGAAAGCGCTCGCTTACGGCGGATGCCCTCGCCCACGCGAC
>JBIPMO010000150.1:0-7406 GCA_044369085.1 Phycisphaerales bacterium | reverse complement strand
CATCGATACGCAGATCGGCCGGATCGTCGAAGCCATCGTCCCCGCGGCCGGCCTTGAACGTGCGCGCCGCGCGCTGGACGATGCGCCGGAGAAGCCCGGGTCGGCATCGTCGGCGGACCAGGACGGTGCATCGTGACGGTGCTCGCTCCCGCGCTCGAATGCGTCCGTCACGTCGAGACGGTGCGCATCACGGGGTCGGTCGCGGCGATCAAGGGGCTGACGATCCTCGTGGACTGTCTGCCGATGACGGTGGGCGCGCTCGTCAGCATCCGGAACGCGATGTCCGAGCGCGGCCTGCCCGGCGAGGTGGTCGGGTTTGATGGGTCGCGAGCCGTGGTCATGATGCTCGGCTCGACCGCGGGCATCCGCCCGGGCGATGCGGTCGTGGGCGAGCAGGCCTCGCCGACGATCAACGTCGGGGCCCGGCTGCTCGGCCGGATCATCAACGGGCTGGGGCAACCGATCGACGGCAAGCCTGCTCCTTCAGACCTGGTCCCGCGCAGGCTTGCGCCGCCGCCGGTCGGCGCGCTCAGGCGTCGCCGCATTGACACGATCATGCCCACGGGGGTCCGCACCATTGACCTGCTCACCAGCGTGGGTCGCGGCCAGCGGTTGGGCATCTTCGCCGGGCCGGGCGTGGGCAAGAGCACGCTGATGGGGATGATCGCGCGGCGAGCCTCGGCCGATGTCAACGTGATCGCCCTGATCGGCGAGCGTGGCCGCGAAGTCCGCGAGTTCCTGGATGACTCCCTGGGGCCCGAGGGGCTGGCCCGGTCGGTTGTGGTCGTTTCCACGGGGGACGAATCGCCGCTCATGCGGGTGCGTGCCTGCCTCGTCGCGTGCGCCGCCGCGGAGTTTTTTCGCGATCAGGGGCTGGATGTCATGCTGATGATGGACTCGATCACGCGGCTGGCCCACGCCCAGCGCCAGATCGGTCTCGCCGTCGGCGAGCCGCCCGCCACCAAGGGCTACACACCGAGCGTGTTCTCGCTGCTGCCGAGCGTGCTTGAGCGCGCCGGCGCGATCGAGCCCGATGGCGCCTCGCTGGGCGGGTCGATCACCGGCTTCTACACCATTCTGGTCGAGGGCGACGACATGACCGAGCCGGTCAGCGACGCGGCCCGCGGCATCCTCGATGGTCACCTGGTGCTCTCGCGCCGCCTGGCCCAGCGTTCGCACTTTCCCGCTGTTGATGCGCTCGACTCGGTCAGCCGCGTGATGTCCCACGTCGCCGACAAGGAGCACCTCGCGGCGGCCCGCAGCGTCATCCGCCTGATGGCGGCGTACCGGGATGTCGAGGACCTGGTGCAGATCGGCGCCTACGCGGCGGGGACGAACCCGTTGACCGATGCGGCCATCGCGCTCAAGCCGCGGATCGATGCGGTGCTCCAGCAGCGGACCGATGAGCACGAGCCTCTGGCCATGTCGCGTCAACGGTTGCTGGACCTCGCGCGAGACGGCGAAAGGCTCGCCGCGGCCCGACCACGCCAGGCGCCCCAGCCCGCCCGCACCAACTGACCAGGAGAAGTGACCCGCCGTGCCCAAGTTTGTCTTCCCACTCCAGGCCGTGCTCACGCAGCGACTGCACCAGGAGAAGCAGGCGCAGCAGTCGGTCGCGGTGCTCGAACGCGAGCGGCTGGAGCTCGAAGCACGCGTGTCGGCCTGCCAGTCGGAGATCCGCGGCTACAAGGATGATCTCCGTGCGCTCCTGGCGCCCGCCGAAAGGCGCGCCGAAACGGATCTCGCGCCGGACATGCGCTTCGTCAGGCTGCAGACCAGCGCTTCCCTCCACGCCGAGTCTCGGACGCGGAGACTGGCGATCCAGCTCGCGGGCGTCTACCAGCGCACGGAGAAGGCGCGTGCCGAGCTGCGAGCCGCGACCACCCGCCGCAAGGCGGTCGAAGCCCTGCGCGACCGCCAGTTCGAGGAATGGAAGCGTGAACTCAACCGCAAGGAGTCCAACGAACTCGACGAGATCGCCACGATCAAGGCCGCTCGCGAGCTGATCGCGGGCTGAACGCCGCCCGCCTGCGCCCGCTTCTGTTCGTCCGGTCTCTGCAACGTCTCGCTCCAAGGTGCGGAGTCTGAAGCTCAGCACCAAAGGCACCCTTGGCCCCATCCGGAGCCGTTTTCATGTTCAAGAGCCTCTGGACAACCGTCTGCGTCTTGGCCCTCGCGAATCTCTTTGCGATCCTTGGTTTCGCGGGGTGGCTGCACACCAGTGGCAGACTGAACCGCGAGCGCTTCGACCGCGTGCGCGAGCTGTTCGCCGTCACGGTCGCCGCCGAGCAGAGCGTGGCCGATCAGAAGGCCGCCGATGAGAAGCTCGCGCAGCAGGCCGCGGAGGCGGCCGCGAAGGTCGGCACACCGCCGCTGACCGCCGAGCAGCGCCTTGAATCGGGCGCCACCCGCGACGAGGCCGCATCGCAGCACGCCCAGCGCGTGCAGCGCGAGACGGCCGACCTCATCAAGACGCTCCTCCAGGAGCGCGAGGAGCTCGAGCGCGATCGCGCCGCCTTCGACAAGCAGGTCGCGGAGTTCAACTCCATGCGCGAGCGGATCGCCAAGGAGGAGGGGTCGGAACAGTTCGGCAAGGCCGTCTCGCTTTACCAGTCGCTCAAGGCCGAGCAGGCCCAGTCGATGATGTCCTCCCTGATCAAGGAGGGGAAGACCGATCAGGTGGTTTCGTACCTCGATGCGCTGGCCCCGCGGAACTCATCCAAGATCATCGCCGAGTTCCAGAAGAAGGATCCCGCTTTGGCAGCGGATTTGCTCGAACGCCTTCGGACTCGCGGAAACGCGGTGGCGGCCACCCCGCCCCCGGCCGCGCCCGAAGGATGAAACGATGCCCGCATCGACCCAGTCCCTGCTGCTCCAGAAACTCGCGCCGATGCTCTCCGCCGAACCCGCCGTGACGCGAAACGCGCGTGATCCGTCGCGCACGACGCAGGAACCGCGGAGTTTCGAGCAGACGCTGCGCCGCGGTCTGGCCGACGAACCCGAGCAGCAGGCGAACGCCGAGCCCGTTCGTGATGCCAAACTCTCGCGCAAGCGACCAGCCGCCGAGTCTCGCCGCGTCGAGAGCAAGGGCACGAAGGCGCAGGATCGGCCCTCCGAAGCGCAGGAACCGCGCTCGGGCGGCCCCGAGCGCGAATCGCGCACAGAGGAATCCGATCCCGCCTCCGCGCCTGCCGCTGAAGGTGATGCGCAGCACAGGCGCGATGAGGAGGCCGAAATCGATGTGGTCAGCGATGGTGGTTCGAAGGCTGAAGACTCTGCCACGGCGTCGCCCGCGGCTGCATCGCAAGGGGCTGATTCCACCGATGGCGCCGACTCGACTTCAACACCCAAGCCCACGGATGCGACCGATGGCGAGCACGCCACCCCGGCGGCGAGCGCACAGGCGGCGGCTCGTCTTGCAGCGGCCGGGGGCTCAGCGGGCGGCTCCGATGGCGAAGCGGACGCGGCCGATGCAGAAGACAGCGTGGAGACACCTGCTTCCAAGCCTCGCACGGCCATGCTTCGCCGCCTGGCGGCGCAGGCGCAGGTTCGCTCGGCTGGTTCCGCGTCCCAGATGAATGCCGCTCAGACGCCTCAAGGCGCGGCCGCGCCCGTCGAAGCCGAAGCGCATGCCGTTGGGCCCGCAGCTGATCCATCAATCGCTTACTCGGGCTCCGAGAGTGCAAGCGGCGAGAACCGCCCGGCCGCCCGGCCAGAAGTCCAGCACTCGGTCCCGGCGGCTGGCAAGGCCGAGCAGGTGCAGAACGTCGAGAGCCACAGCTCAGTTCTGCCCAGCGCCCGCGGCGAATCATCGTTTGTCTCTGATAGCCCACGCCCTGCGGCCAAGTCACCTGATTCGGTGTTCGCGCTCGAGCGATCATCGGTCGGGCTCGGACGTGCGGGTGGACCGTCCATTGGCGGGCCCGGGCGTGGCGTGACGACCGGCGCTCCCGAAGGTGCCGATGCACCCGCGGCGGTTGCTCGTGGCCTTTCCGCGGCCGTGCTCCAGCGGGGCGGATCGTTGAGCCTGAAACTGACACCCGAATCCCTGGGGCAGGTCCGCATCGACATGACCATGGACAAGGGGTCGGTGGCGGTGCGGATCGAAGCCGGGTCGGTCGCGGCACAGGACTTGCTTGAGTCGAGCATGGCGATGCTGCGATCCACGCTCGAAGGCAAAGGACTGTCGGTTGACCGGATCAGCGTCCACCTGGCTCCCGGCACCGCGGCAGCACCCGCGCCTTCGGGTGCGCAGAATCAGCACGAAGCGCAGCAACAGCAGAGCGGAACCTCCGGCAACTCCAACCACCAGAATGCCGGCGAAGGTGCCTCCAAGGGTCGCGACCAGCGCGATCCGGACCAGCTCTGGCTCTTTGAGAATCAGCCCGATGACGCCGCGGAGGATCGCGGCACGTTCAGGCTGAAACTCTCGGCCGTCGCGTGACGTGCGCGACACGGGAAGAGCGAGTCGGAGACTCGCGAGCAACGAACAAGCAGTGGGGGGGCCCTGGGTCGGAGACCCGTGCCGCCGGCAGTGACCAGCGCGCCGAAGCACTCTTACGCATAGGCAGAACATGACAGCCATCGACACGACAGCTTCATCCACGGCGGCGGCAAACACGCGGCAGGCGGCCGGACCGTCGGACGCCTTCCAGGCGTTCACAAGCCAGGACTTCCTCAAGATCATGTTCGCCGAGCTCACCAAGCAGGACCCGCTGCAGCCGAACGACAGCAAGGCCCTGCTCGAGCAGATCGGGCAGATCCGCTCGATCGAGTCCGACCTGCAGCTCACCAGCAAGCTGGAGGAGATGTCCAAGCAGAACCAGGTGACCGTCGGCGGGACGCTCCTGGGCAAGTTCGCCGAGGGCAAGACCTCCTCTGGGGCCGAGGTGCGCGGCTACGTTGACTCGATCTCCGTCACCAAGGACGGCATCGCGCTCAACCTCTCCACGGGCTTCACCATCCCGATGGACAAGCTCATCCGCGTCATCGACCCCGCTCTGGTCCAGCCGTCGACCGGCACACCGCCCGACGACGAGACCCCCGAGCCGACTGACAACAACAACAACGGGCCGGACGACGGCGTGACCGCGCCGCCGCTGCCCACCCCCACGACGACCGAGCCCAAGCCGGGGACCGACCACACACCGAGCAACAACGGCGGATCGGGGGTGCGTCCGTGAACGCGACACCCACCGACCTGCTCCGCAAACTCGGCAGCGGCGTGCGACCCGAAGGGCCCGCCGCCCGCGCTCCCATGAACCAGCCCGCGGGCGTCGAGAGCGCCGACTTCGCCTCGCTGCTGAGCGATGTCCACGCGGGCAAGATGACCAGCGCTCGCCCGCTGAGCGTCGCGACCGGGGCCGGTGTCGAACTCTCGTCCGATCAGATGCAGCGACTGGCTGTCGCCGCCGACGCGGCGGAGGCCGCGGGTGCCAACCGGCTGCTGGCCATGATCGATGGCCAGGGCGTCACGATCGACATCGATACACGCACGATCACCGGCGGGGTCGAGGCGCTCAAGGGGCGCGTGGTCACCGACGTCGATGCGTTCATCGTCGTGCCCGATGGGTCGCCCAGCGCGCTGCGCTCGCTCTTCGCCTCGTCACCGGATGCGGGCCCGCGCAAGGTCGCGGCCACGCCGGGGCTCGACGCAGTCCGCAACGACTCGCTGGCATCGCTCATCGAGTCCTTGCGAAGCCCCGAGGAGGCCGTCGCCTGACCGGGCACCGCGGATCTCACCACGATCGAATCCGTCTCCGTCCCTCGCTCTGAACCACGACCGTTCTTCAAGCGGAGTTCACCATGGCATCAACCGTCGCGCTCTTCTCCGGCCTCTCCGGCCTCGCCACCAACTCACGCCGCATGGAGGTGGTGGGCAACAACATCTCCAACATCAACACCACGTCGTACAAGTCGAACCGGATGTTCTTCCAGCCGACGTTCAGCAGGGACTTCTCGCTCGGCACCGCGCCGACCGGCGCCAACGGCGGAACGAACCCCGGCCAGATCGGCCTGGGCGTCAGCCTGGCGGGCACGCAGCGCAACTTCTCCAACGGCGCGATCTCCAACACCGGCGTGAACACCGACCTGGCGATCGAGGGCGACGGATTCTTCCTCGTCAACCGCGGCACCGAGCAGTTCTACACCCGCGCGGGGGCGTTCGTCTTCAACGCCGAGAACGATCTCGTCACCATCACCGGCGACCGCCTGCAGGGCTACGCGGTCGATGAGAACTTCAACCTCGTCCGCGGTCAGCTGTCGAACGTGAACATCCCGATCGGATCGCTCACCCTCGCCGAGCGCACCCAGAACGTCTCGTTCAGCGGCAACCTGAAGGCCAACGGCAAGGTCGCCGCCAGCGGGACCACCCTCGACATCGGCGCTGCCGACCTCGTCGATGGGACCACGCTCCTCACCGCGCTGGGCGGCGGCACATCGCTGGCCGACACCGACATCATCACGATCTCCGGGGCTCAGCGCGGCGACAAGACCCTGCCCGATGCCGAGTTCACCGTCACCGCGACCACCACCGTGGATGACCTCATCCGGTTCATGCGCGATGCCATCGGCATCGTCGACGGCGGCGGCTACCAGGCCGGCGATCCGACGGGGGCTGCCGAGCCCGGCGGCTACTCGGTCGTCGCAGGAACGCCGCCGGTCATCCGTCTGGTCGGCAACATGGGCGAGGCCAACGACATCGACCTCACCGCCACCAACATCACCATCCGCGACGCCGCGGGCGCGCAGAAAAACAGCCCGTTCACGGCCAACAAGGTCAGCGCCGCCGATGGCGAATCGGTCCGCACGACCTTTGTCGTGCACGATTCGCTGGGCACGCCCATCGAGGTCGACCTGACCATGGTCCTGGTGGCCCGCAACGCCGACGGCACATTCTGGCGAGCCTTCGCCCACTCGGGGGACGATTCGGACATCGCGCTTCACCTGGAGCAGGGCCCGCGCGCCGAGCCGCCCACCGGGCCGGTCCCGCTCATCCAGTTCGACAACTTCGGCAAGATGCTCTCGAACCCGGATGTCCAGATCGAGATCGACCGCACCAACACCGGCGCGGCCGACTCGCTCTCGGTCAACCTCCAGTTGCAGAGCAACGGCGACGGCATCACCGCGCTGTCGGACAACACCGCCGCTCGCTCGAACATCGCCGCCGTCTTCGAGGACGGGGCTCGCCTGGGCGTGCTCTCATCGTTCAGCGTGGGCGTCGACGGCATCATCACCGGCGGGTTCACCAACGGCCTCACCAGAACGATCGGGCAGATCGCTCTGGCCGCGTTCACCAACCCCGAGGGGCTGGTCGATGTGGGCAACAACCTGTTCCGCGTGGGCCCCAACTCCGGCACCGCGCTGGTCACCGAGCCCATCAACTTCGGCACCGGGCGGGTCCTGGG
>JBIPMO010000148.1:0-7544 GCA_044369085.1 Phycisphaerales bacterium | reverse complement strand
GTTCGGGCTCGCCATCCGCCTGCCCTTCGAGACCTCGGCCAACACCGTCATCGCGGGATCCGACAAGCTCGTGGTGTTCCGCTACTTCTTCACGCGGAAGCTGATGTTCCTGAGCCAATGCGAGGCCGTGGCCGTCTTCCCCGGCGGTTTCGGCACGCAGGATGAGATCTTCGAGGCCCTCACCCTTGTCCAGACCGGCAAGAGCCACATGATGCCCATCGTGCTCATCGAGGGGTCGGACAGCTCGTACTGGGCCCACTGGGACCACTACATCCGCGAGGAACTGCTGGCCCCGGGCTTCATCAGCCCCGAGGACACCAGCCTGTACTACCGCGCCCGATCACCCCAGGACGCGGCCGACCACGTCTGCCGCTTCTACAGCAACTACCACTCATCCCGCTACGTTGATGATGACTACGTCATCCGCGTCAAGAAGCGGCTGCGCGATGACCAGATCGAGATCCTGAACCACGAGTTCAAGAAGCTCGTCAAGTCAGGGTCGATCACACAGCGCGGGCCCTACCCGGTCGAGAATGAGCTGCTCGACCTGCCGCGCATCGCCTTTACGCACACGCGCCGTGGCTTCGGCATGGTGCGCCGGCTCATCGACCGCATCAATGACCTGGCGATCGAGGCGTGACCGTGGTGAACGCTCGCTTTCGCCAGTTCGCGTGCGCCTCCGCGCTGGTTGCGGCATCGCTGCTCGCCGCGTGCGCTGGCGATGCCGAGCGGGAAGCAACGCCTGCGCAGCAACCCCAAACACTCGCCGAGGTTTCCACTCCGGCCCCCGCCGAGCCGATCATCTCTGGCGTGGCCGAGGGGCTCGAGGTTCATTGGTGGCTCGCCGATGACAGCGGGGGGGCCATCGGCGCGGCGCTGGCGCCGTACGCATCGGATTTGCAGCCTGAAGATCGCACCACGCGGACCCGCTGGGAGTCGTCCGGGTTCCGGCTCGTGCGCGTGCCGACCGACCGCTGGCCCGCGGTCGAGCGCGCCCTTGTGCCGTTGCACCAGCGGACCAAGGACTGGATCGGCTGGACCCCGCAGTGGCGCGAGGTGTTCCGCGGCCGCCGCGTCGGCGGCGAGCAGCCGATCGTGGTCGAGGGCGAGCGCACCGACCTGCCCCGCGCGCTGCTCCGAGTCCTGCTGCGAGCGTGGCCCGCCCCGCCCGCCGATCCCGCCGTGCGCAGGCCCGAGGTGCGCGTCGAGGTCGCCTTCCAGTTGCTCACGCCGGATGCCCGGTCGCGCGATCCTTTTGCTCGACCCAA
This sequence comes from Phycisphaerales bacterium, assembly GCA_044369085.1. Classification (GTDB taxonomy): domain Bacteria; phylum Planctomycetota; class Phycisphaerae; order Phycisphaerales; family UBA1924; genus JAEUIV01. The sequence continues at coordinate 6,276 of JBIPMO010000148.1, read as the reverse complement.
GATCGTGCCCGTCGAAGAGGAGGGGACGATCCTCCGTCGCCTGACCATGCAGTCGGCCCTGGACCCGGGCTACATCTACGTGCTCACCACCGAAGCGCCGGGCGTGGCATGGGAGCGGCGCTCGGATTCCCCCGTCGAGGCACCCCCCGAGGGCGACGGCGAGGATGAGGAATCGATCGAAGAGTTCATCGCCGGGCCGCCCGCCTCCGGGCCGCGCACCCTCGGCGAGGCTGGCCTGGGTGCCTCCGCGGATGAAACCAAGAACCGCGCTGCCAAGGCCGTGATCGTCTTCATCCCGCGAGCCCCGAGCTCGTACCAGTTGCTCCCCTGAGCGCCGCCACGGCCCGCCAGCCCGCGCTCTTGCCCCCCGTCCCGCCGGTCAGTACACCTCAAGCATGATCCGCCGCGTCGGGCGCACTTCCTTGTGGATCATCCGCCGCTCCCAGCCGCGCACGTTCCGCAGAGCCTCGGCATCCACCTGCAGGTACTGCTCCAGCGATGACCCCTGCAGCATCAGGGCCAGCTCGCGGAAGATCCCGAGTTCCATCCCCGCCAGCCCGCACACATAGATGAGGTTCTTCTCGCTCGCGAGCTGGGGCAGCAGGACATCGCGCGAGGTGCGCAGCCGGTCCTGAACGTACATCCCCGAACTGCCATCCACGGTCTCGCGGCTGATCGCCGTCAGGTACGTGAAGTTCTTGTACTTGGCCGCCATCTCCAGGAAGAAATCGTGGTAGATGAGGTCCGTCGAGTAGGGCGACCCCATGATCAGCGTCACGCGATTGCCGAACCCCTCGCGGAACAGGTCGAGCAGCATGCCTCGGAACGGCGCGATCCCCGTGCCCGTGGCGAAGAACGTGTACTCGTGGTCGTTCACGTTGCCGGGCAGCACAAAGCGCTTGCCGTTGGGCCCGCTGACCATCACCTTGTCGCCGGGCTGGCGGTCGCACAGGTAGTTCGAGGCCACACCCAGGAACAGCTTGTGATTGTCCCAGTGCTCATCGATCGTGCGCTTCACCGTGACGGCGTAGACATGCCCGTTGCCGTCCACCCCGCCGACGGGCGATGACAACGAGTAGAGCCGCACCTTGTGCGGCAGCCCCTTCTCATCCGTTCCCTCGGCCACGATGCCGATCGATTGCCCGGCGTGGCACTGCCCGACCAGTGGCGTGCCCGTGACATCGATCTCGATGTGGCGGACGAAGCCCGCGGCCTTCTTGCTCGCCGTGCACCGCTCGTTGCTGACGATCGTCGCCGTACCGGGCTCGGTCGGGCGCAAGAGGTGCATCTTGACTTCACGCAGTGCGGGTTCGCCTTTGGTCGGGGTGCTGCTCATGCGACCGAAAGTAGATCCAAACGCCGAGCCGGGCAACACCCCCCCGCGCGGTACCCTTGCTGCATGCCCCTGGTCCGCGAGATCTCGATCACCACCCCCGGGCAGGGGCTGCACCCCGTCACGCCGCATGTTTCCCGGATCGTCGAGGAGAGCGGCGTGGAGCTCGGGCTCTGCACCCTCTTCATCCGCCACACCTCGGCGAGCCTGATCATCCAGGAGAACGCCGACCCATCGGCCAAGCACGACCTCGAACGCTGGCTGAACCGCCTCGTCCCCGAGGGCGACCCGTTCTACACCCACACCGATGAGGGCGATGACGACATGCCCGCCCACATCAAGGCCGCGCTCACGGCGACGAGCCTGAGCATCCCGGTCATGGCGGGCCGGCTGACCCTCGTGACGTGGCAGGGGATCTACCTGTGGGAGCACCGCCGCGCGCCGCACCAGCGGGGCATCGTGGTGCATGTCACATGAGCAAACCAAGCCGCGCACCACGCAGGCCCGGCAAGCCAGCGGACACCATCGCCGCGGGCACGCTGGTGTTCCTACGTCTGCCCCGGTTGGAGGACCGGGCGGAGATGCTGCGAGTCCGACGCGGCAGCCGCGCGTTTCTCGAGCCGTGGGAAGCGACACCGGAGCGTGGGCCATCGCCCTGGGGGCCCGGCTGGTTCGACCGCTTTCTCGCGTCGTCCGCGACGGATGCCTCGCTCCGAATGCTGATCTGCGCGGCGGATGACGGGCGCATCGTCGGCCAGATCGGCCTGGGAGGAATCGTGCGCGGGGCATTCCAGAGCGCTTTCCTTGGCTACTGGATTGCCGAGCCCGAGACCAGAAGGGGCTATGCACGCCAAGCGATCACGCTCGCCATCTCACACGCCTTCGGGACGATGGGGCTGCACCGTGTCGAGGCCAACATCATCCCCAGGAACAAGCCATCGAAGTTGCTCGTCAAGCGGATCGGCTTCCGGTACGAGGGCCTCGCTCGCCGGTACCTGCGCATCAATCATGTGTGGGAAGACCACGAGCACTGGGCGATCACGCGGGAGGAGTGGGGCACCCCCTGAACGCATCACCCGATCGCCGCGAGCACATCCTCCGCCTTCATCGCGTCCTTCAGTTCCCGAGCCTGAACCCACTTCACCCGACCCTGCCCGTCGGCGGCCTTCCCGATCACGATCGTCCCCCGGCTCGAGACGTTCAGCGGCGCGAAGTAGAACCCGTATGCGCGGCTCACCGCCCGGTGCATGTCCGCCAGCAGGGGCTGCTTGAGCCCCATGTTCTCGGCCCACGCCTTGTGGACGAAGAATGAATCGCAGGAGATCCCCACCACCTGGGCCCCCTTGGCCGCGAACTTCGCCATCTCATCGGTGACGCACTTCATCTCGATCGAGCACGTGGGCGAGAAGTCCATGGGATAGAAGCACATCACCACATCGCCGAGCTTGAGTGCCTCGGACAGTCTCCACTCCGCGCGGTGCTGGTCGGTCAGCGTGAAGTCCGGCGCGGCGTCGCCGACCTTGATGGGTGTTTCACGAACGGTCAGGTGCTCGTTGGCCATGCGGGGTTCCTTTCAGAGGCGGCCCGGGGTGGGTGCCGGCCCGGTGCAAACGGTGAGGGTCCTGCCGGATCGCGTTTTTCACTCGCTGGACGGGGTTGGAGCGCCCAACCCCGCTCGCGTATCCTGTACGCGGGCCCGGCGGAGCACGGAATGTACACAGAACCACGGACGGACATGGCAGGCACACTCGCGGAGCGATACCAGGCGGTGAAGGAGCGCGTGGCCACCGCCGCTCGCCGCGCCGGGCGCGCGCCGGACTCCGTCCTCGTTGTCGCTGTCAGCAAGTACGCTGATATGGACCAGGTCCGCGAGCTCATCCGACTTGGCCACCAGGACTTCGGCGAGAGCCGGGCTCTCCAGCTCGCCCAGCGGGCCGCCATGGGCGATGAACTGATCGACCGTCAGCGCACCCTCCCCAGCATCGCCGCCGAGGCACGCAAGCACACGCTCTTTGGTCAGGCAGCGCCCAAGCGTGTCCCTGCCCCGGGTCGTGGCAGTGGTGCCTCGGACCTCGAGCGGATCGTCACGCCATCGGATATCCGCTGGCACATGATCGGGCACTTGCAGCGCAACAAGGTCCGCAAGATCCTCGGGGTCACGCGGCTCGTGCACAGCGTCGACTCGCTGAGGCTGGTCGAGGAGATCCAGAACGTCGCGTTCAAGCGCGATGAGCCCGTCGAGGTTCTCGTCCAGGTCAACTGTTCCGGTGAGGACCACAAGCACGGGTGCGCCGTGCCCGCCGCCGCTCACCTGTGCGAGCAGATCGACACCATGGTCCACCTCAAGGTCCGCGGGCTCATGACCATGGCCGCGTACGGCGATGATCCGGAAGAATCGCGCTCCGCCTTCGAGCGCTGCCGCGAGGTGTTTGATGACATCCGCCGCCGTGGTGTTGGCGGTGAGGCGTTCAACATCCTGTCGATGGGCATGACCAACGACTTTGAAGTCGCGATCTCCTGCGGCTCCAACCTCGTGCGCATTGGATCTGCGATCTTCGGTGATCGCCCGGGCGTCGATGAGAACGCCGAAGAAACCGAAGAGGAATAGCTCCTCTCCTTAGGCTTTGTCTGATGGATCGGCTTTCGGTGGCTCGGCACTCCGTGCCGAGTCCGAATCACCGTGAGTTCTGAGCCGGCACGGAGTGCCGGCCCACCAAAGAGCATGCATCAGACAGAACCTAGTCCACGTGTCTATTCGCCCTTGGCCGCCTTGTCCCGGGCGCTGCGGCACTCATCGAGGCGAGCCTGGAACACCTCGGCAATCTGCTCCTGATCCTTCACCAGCTCGAGCGCTTTCTCGGCGTGCGTCACCGCCTTGTCGTACTCCTTGTCGTTGAGCGCCACCGCCGCGAGTGCCGCCAGGGCGTTCGCGTCCTTGCCCTCGGACAGCTCGTTGCTTCTGCTGGCCGCCGCCAGCGCCAGCTTGTAGTCGCGAGCGTCGGCGGGGATCGATTCCTCATCCACGATGACGCGGCCGAGCAGCCCGAGCGCCTGCGGGTTCTTCGCGAGCGGGCCGTCGACGAGCATCTTGCCCACTTCCGCGGCCTTGGGCCTGTCGTTCAGCTTGGTCAGCACCATGACGTACTTGTAGATCGCGGCGTTGGTGAACAGGTCCGGATCGTGGGCGATCATCTGATCGGCGATCTCGACGGCCTTGGGCCACTCCTCGGCCATCTGGGCCCGGCTGAACTCTGACATCAGCTGCTGTGAACGGTTGATCTTGTCGGCGGCGGCTTTCTGCTCGTCGGCGACTTTGTTGATGTCGTACTTCCCGGCGACGATCTGCTCCAGCGCCTCATCCATCCCGTCCAGCGGGTGGCCGATCCAGGCGAAGCGGCCATCGCGGTCGACGATGATCACGCGGGGGATGCCGCCGGAGTTGGTCGAGTCCATGAACGACCGGGCGCTGGTGCCGCCCTTGTCATCCTCGGCCACGCGGTAGTTCAGCGGCGCGGGACGACCCGCCTCGACGTAGGCCTTGGTGTCGCGCTGACCCTTGCGCGGCCAGATCGCCACGCCGATCACGTTGACACCCTTGTCCTTGTACTTCTCCTGCACCTCGTTCATGTGCGGGATCGCCTGCACGCACGGGCCGCACCAGGTGGCCCAGAAGTCGAGGATGTAGATCTGCCCCTTGACCCACTCCGTCACGGGCTCGCCCTTGATCCACGTCGCGTTGCGGATCGGCGGTGCCTGCTCGCCCAGCGACAGAACCTTGTCGGCAAGCGGGTCAGCGGCCACGGCCGGGGCGGCGGGGGCGGCCGCATCTCCCTGACCAGAAGCGGGAGCGGCATGGCCTGCAACAAAGGCGAGCATCGCGACACAAATGGAACGGTGCATCAGGTGATCCTTGAAAGGGCGGGCATGCGGGCGCGGCCGAAAGCAAACCGGCCGCGATTCTATTGGTAGAACTTCGGTCGGGTGCGGACTGTTCCACCGACCTTCGGGCCGAATCAGGCCCCGATCCCCTGTCAGGGGTGTGGTAGGATCACGCATTCGATCGCCCGGCCGCGATGGTGCGGCCCACGCAACGGAGTTTCACACGCATGATCGGTCACGTCACTCGTCGCGGGATGGTTCGCACGCTGCTCATGCTCGCCGCCGGGATGGCGACGCTCGCGGGTTCGGTTGCCGCCGCGGCCGACAAGGGCCCGATCGTCGTGGGGCACTACGGCTCGATGACCGGCAAGGAGGCCACCTTCGGCCAGTCCACCGATGAAGGGGTCCGGCTGGCCCTCAAGGAGATCAACGCCGCGGGCGGCATCGATGGCCGGATGATCGAGGTCAAGACCTACGACACCAAGGGCGAATCCAAGGAAGCCGGCCTCGCCGTGACCAGGTTCATCACCGATGACAAGGTCACCGCCGTCATCGGTGAGGTTGCCAGCAGCCTGTCGTTGGCCGGTGGCGCTGTGGCACAGCAGTACGGTGTGCCCATGATCTCGCCCAGCAGCACCAACCCGCGCGTCACCGCGGGCCGCGACATGGTCTCGCGTGTCTGCTTCATCGATCCCTTCCAGGGCTTCGTCGTCGCCAAGTTTGCTCGCGAGAATCTGAAGTTCGACAAGGTCGCGATCCTCTACGACCAGGCGCAGGCCTACAGCAAGGGCCTGCGTGATGAGTTCCGCAAGCACTTCACGGCCATGGGGGGGACTGTCGTCGCCGATCAGGCCTACTCCAGCGGCGACCAGGACTTCTCGGCCCAGCTCACGTCGATCAAGTCCGCGGGCCCGCAGGCCATCTTCCTGCCCGGGTATTACAGCGATGTCGGCAACGTCGCGATCCAGGCCCGCAAGCTCGGCATCGGCAAGGAAGTGCCCCTGCTCGGCGGCGACGGCTGGGACTCCGAGCAGCTCGGCAAGATCGCGGGCGACTCGATCGAA
>JBIPMO010000147.1:0-7565 GCA_044369085.1 Phycisphaerales bacterium | reverse complement strand
CGCGCCGAGCATCACGGAGGCCGAGGCGAAGTATCGCCCGGGGAAGAAGGTGACCGGCGTTGACGGCAGCGGGAAGGGACCGCTGAGATGGTCAAAGGGGGCGACCCACCCCTCCGGCCCGTCGAGCCCCACGCCGCCGCCGCCCGGCCAGAACGGAAGCTCGACGAACCCCTGGGTGGTTTCGGTGACGTCGAACACGGCCGAGAAGCTGCCCATGGCGCCGCCCGACTGTTGGAAGTTGCTTGAGCCGGTGGAGCTGACGCTGATCTGGACCCGGATGCCCAGCAGCGGGTCGAGCGTTGACTCCATGGTGGCGCTCCCGCTGCCCAGGCCGACCGAGGCGGAGGCGGTCTGGTTGAATGGCCCGAAGTCCGGGGCGCTGAACGACTGATCGACGGTGATGCCGTTGAGGTCGTCGCTCGCTCCCGCCGCGACGGTGCGCGATTGCGAGATGTAGGTGAACTGACCCGCAACGGCTGATCCGACTGAAGTACCCAGCGACAGAACCGCGAGTGCGAATCTATTCATGGCGCGTCGGTCAAGGTGAGAAGCTGAGAGTCTGGTACGCAGTGACTCATACATGGCGATGCTCCTTTGTCGCATCTCCCGCGTGATGAAGTGTAGGCTGCGCGCAGCGCATCGCAACACCTATCGCTGAGTTTCACATCGCAGGCGTTTGTTCGTCGGGCGCATTGCCCATCAAAGTCGATGATCGTGAGGGCTGAGACACGATCCACTACTCCGCCGCGATCGGCATCTGGAGGCCAGTCCCCAGTGCCATGCGCGACTGAAGCCGTAGTCAACGCGCGAACGGAGCGGGAGAAGCGAACAGATCGCGTCGAGCATTCAATCAGCTCACGGCACCGCGCCACGCACGCAAAAACACAAAGAGGCGCCTCCCACCGGGGCGCCTCTTCGCTTTGGAGAGTTCGGATGTGGCCGGGCCGATCAGCCCGCTTCGGCTCGGGGGTGGGCCTGGTTGTAGGCGTTGCGGAGGCGCTGGCTGGTGAGGTGCGTGTAGGCCTGGGTGGTGCTGAGGGACTGGTGGCCCAGCAGCTCCTGGACCGAGCGCAGGTCGGCACCGTTGTCGAGCAGGTGCGTGGCGAAGGAGTGGCGCAGGGTGTGCGGCGAAATCGTGGGGTCGAGGCCCGCCTGGCGGAGGTACTTGTCGAGCTTGCGACGGACCGAGCGGGAGGAGAGCCGCCCGCCGTGCTTGTTGACGAAGAGCGGGCGCACCGCGCGCTCCGGGCTCCAGGACTTGTTGAAGCGCTCATCGGTGCTGACGGTGTCGCGGTAGTGCTTGATCGCTCGACCTGGTCGACGGTGATGGCCTTGGGGAGCCGCTTGCCCTGGCGGGGTGTGCGGATCATGGTCATCGGGTTGCTCTCGGCGAAGGAGCGCTTCTGGGCCCACTTGTAGAACGATCGGAGGGTGGCGATCTTCCGCGCCATGGTGGCGGGGGAGTAGTTCTGTTCGGAGAGGTGGGCGAGGTAGGCGCGGATGGAGTCGGCGGTGCCCTCGCAGATGTGCTTGGTGAGCGAGGGCGGGATGAGCGACCCGGCGACGGCGGCGCCGGCCCGGCCCTGTCGCGCGGCGAAGGCCTGGGCTTCCTGTTCCAGCGTGGTCTGGAGCGAGTGCTCGGTGGAAAGGAAGTCGGTGTACTGGCGGAGATCCGCGCCGTAGCAGCGGGCGGTGTAGGGGCTGAAGTGCCGCTCGTCGGTCAGGTAGGAGAGGAAGGCGGAGACGATGGGGGGGGTCGTCATGCTCGCACTCGTATCGTCTGGGGTGAGGGAAGGTCTGGGAACGCTGATCCGGGAACTCGAATCGGTCCGGGAAGCGAGCGACTACCGGCGGGGTGAGATGTTGGTGGCGAATAACGGTCGGGGCAGACGGCGCAGACGGAACAGGCTGAACATGCGGAAGAGTCCGCCCGGAAGCGTGGAGGGGCCGGCGACGAGGGCAGAGCGGAGCTTGGAAAGCGGGTCGCGGCCTGCGCGCCGGATCGCCGCCGCTGGTGCTTGCGTGATGAACTGATCCGTCATGGTGGGATTGCTTTGCATCCGAGCCGGGTGGTCTTTGGCGCCGCTCGCGTCGGCGCGGGCCTCGGCTCAGCGGGGGGGTGGTTCAACTTTCGCCGCGGCGACGGTTCCGAGCCTCTGGCGTTCGGCCTCGAAGAGCCGCCGGGACATCTCGTAACAGGCAAACTTTCCGTACAGGCTCATGCTCGATACGTAGCGTTTCCAGCCGAGGGCGCTGTTGGGGTCGTGGCGTCCCTCGGCGTAGCGCCGAACCAGCTCGCGGGTTTCACCGCTGTTGGAATCGAGGGTCTCGCTGACGACCGACAGGGCGCCGAGCACCTGCGGGCGGTCGGTGGCCTGCGCCTCGGAATGGGCCGAGCGCAGGGCCTTGGGGTCGATGGATGGGTCGGCGGGGGCTCGCATGAGCGGGCTGCGCCCGATGACCGCCAGGGTGAGCCCGACGGTCGGCGGGTCATACGGCTCCCACGCGGTGATCGACCCGACCACCACGCCATCGGCCCCGGCGGCCTTGGCCAGGGCCAGCGCATCGGCGGGCGTGTCGATCGATCCGAGGCGCAGGGCTCGCATGGCGGCGAGCGTGCGGTTCATCGGCAGGACGCTGACGCCCTGGGTCTGCTGCATCTCGTTGACCAGGGTGTCCGAGAACCCGAGTTCATCCACGATGCTGACGCCCGATTCGTTGCGGAGCGGGGCGACAGCCAGGACGACCTCGGCCCCGGGCCCGTAGGGCGAGGCCAGGCCGATGGGCATCTTGGATTTGGGGTTCGATTCGCAGGCCGCGAGCGGTGCAACCGCGACGATCAGGACTGCGGCGGCAAGCCGAGCCGCGTGCGTGCGAAGGAACCCGAGCATGAGCTGTGCGGTTTTCATGGCGTCCTGCCGGGACCCCTCGTTTCCACCGAAGGGGGGTCCGATATCTATCGGCACAAGGGGGGGTGGATCGTTACGCCGGGGCGGACGAGGCCGCGAGCACCCCGGGACCTTCAGGTGGTCGGCGGGAACAAAAAACCGCGTGACGGGCACGCGGTTGATGGTGGCTTGTCGCTTTGGCGGCTTACTGATCCGGCGAGATCGGGACGTTGGCGATCTCGGGGGCCGGTTCTTCGTGTTCGGATTCGGTCGGGGCGATGACCTGCGGGCCGTTCACCTTGACCGGGGCGCCCTGAGCGTGGGCGGGCATTGGCTGCATCGCGGGCTGCAGCGTGGGCTGTTCGGCGGGCTGGGGTTGTGCGGCGGCGGTGGCGGACTTGCCGTTCACGGGGGAGGCGGCGAGGGCGGCCTGAGTGGTGTCGGCGGACCAGACGTTCTGGATGCCGCCGCGGTCGGAGACGAAGAAGACGGCGTTGTCGGGCCCCCAGGCGGGCATGAGGTTGGCGTAGCGGCCGCCCGTGAGGTTGGTGCGGCCGCCGCCCTTGGAATCCATGACCCAGATGTCGGCGACGACGGGGGAGGTGTTGTCGCGGGCGTTCTCGGGGTTCATGACGGCGGCGAAGGCGATGCGCTCGCCATCGCTCGACCACTTGGGGTTGATGAGGGCGGCCAGGGGGCTGGAAGCGAGCTCGGTGAGGGCGGTGGCCTCGCCCTTGACCATGTCGAGGGTCCAGATGGAGAAGAGGCGTTCGCCGCGGTCGCGAGCACGCTGGAAGACGATCTTGTTCTGCGTGGGGTGCCAATCGGGGAAGAGGCCGTAGGTGAGGAATCGCTTGACGGCGTTGCGGTTGACCTCGGTGACCCAGATCTCCCAGCGGCCGCTGGTCTCGCCCATGCGCGCGTAGGCGAGGTAGCGTCCATCGGGGGACCACGTGGGGTTGAGTTCCTGGGAGGAATCCGATGTGACCTCGACGGCCTGGCCGCCCGTGGAGTTGATGACGAAGAGATCCCACGATCCGCCGCGGTTGGAAGCGAAGGCGATGCGCGAGCCATCGGGGCTGACGGCGGGCATGACATCGCTGGCCGGATCGGCGGTGAGCTGGGTGACCGAGCGCCCGTCGACGGATTTGACGTAGATGTCGGCGCTCGGCGCGTGGGCGGTGGATGAGAAGTACATGTACTTGCCATCGGGGCTGAGGGAGGGATCGAAGTCGGCGCCTTCGAGCGCGAAGGAGATCTGGCGGTAGTTCTCGCCCGGCGCGGCGGGGCCGTCTCCGCCCGGGGTTGCGCCGGGGTTGACATCGCCGAAGAGGGCGAGGCTAGCGGTGTAGGCGGGGGCGGAGAGAGCGGCGGCGTCGTCGAAGATGGCGTTGACGTTGTGGGATTCGACCGGCGCGGGGGAAGCCTCGACGTAGACGGGTCTGGAGGAAGCGCAGCCCGCGGCGAGGCCCGCGACGATCGCGAGGAGAGCGGCGCGGGACCGGACGATGTGAGTGCGATGGGCGCTTTGCTGCATGGGTCGTGCTCCGTCACGTGTGGTCGAAGGGAAGAGACGACCGGAGCGGCGGGGCGTGCATGACAGAACGCCGGCCGGTCGACCCGGTGTGCGTCCTATCGGACCGCTGGGGGCGCGACCTAAGCCGGGCTGGGCAAGGTGCGATGGGAAAAAAGACATGGACCCGGCGGGCGGGAACAAGAAGCGCCTCCTCCAAGCGCTTCCGCTCCGCGACTCGACCGGGTCCATGCGGGGGACCGGCGACGCGTGCGAGGGCATGCCCCATCAAGGGGGTCGGATCCCCGTAAACGCACACGAATCGTTCTGAAACAGTGCTCTGTCAGCAGCATCTTGGCCGGACAAGAGCAAGCACAAAGTACCGCAAATCCGGCCCGATGCAAGGGGGTAAACCCCCACAAGCGTCGGAAGATTGGGTCAATTTCTGGTGACGGAGGCCCCGGTGTTCGGCGTCTGTCAATCTGGGAAAGCCTTGGCGATTGTGCCGGAGGGCCGTGGATGCCGTCGAAAGCGCTGAGAGAACGCTTTCATGGATTCAGGAGCGGATGATCCGGGCGGTTCATGACTTCCTGGGCGACATCGACGAGTCGGCGGCGTTCGTTCCGGGCGGCCTTCTGGAGCAGGGCGTGGGCCTCTGGTTCGGTGACCTTGCGGACCTCGATGATTTTCCATTTGGCCATCTCGACGGTGCGGCGCACGGCGAGGGATTCTTCGAGCTGGCTGATGCGTTTGGACTGCCAGATGTGGGCGCTCGCGCGGGACCAGGCGACGCTGACGGCGGCGCGGAGCGATTCGGTGGTGACGGGCTTGAGGAGGTAGCCGAAGACGCCCGCCTGCTGGGCCTCATCGATGTAGTTCTGCGTGCTGTAGGCGCTGACGATCACCGAGGGGATTTCGAGCTCTTTCCAGAGCGTCGCGGCGCAGGCGAGGCCGTCGATGACGGGCATGCGGATGTCGAGCAGGGCCATATCGGGGTGATCGGCGCGGCAGATGTCGATGGCCGTGTGGCCATCGGCGACGGGCCCGACCACGGCGCAGCCGATCGCCGAGAGCGAAGAGGCGACACCCAGGGCGACAAGATGCTCATCATCCGCGACGAGGATCCGACGCGGCGCGTTTGGCTTTGGAGGTTCGTTCATGGTTCACGAAGCGATCGAGCATCCCGCTGTGCTCGCACGTGCCGATGGCGGCGACTGACCTAGGACAATATCGGAGAAATGGCGGGCACCCCACGCAGGAGAGTCTCCCCATGCGATCCCACACGATCGCTACCGTACTATCCAATAACACATGCGCTCATGCACGCTGGGTGCGGTGATTATGGCGTGTTCTCGGCCAAACAACCCTTGTCTTGGGGGGGGGTCGAGTCGCGTTCATTGGGAAACCGCCCCGCTTCGCGGGACGGGGTCGGAGTGGATCACGGCGATTCGGGCCGGGGCAGGTCGCGTAATCAGAGCCCGGAACTCTTGAGCCATTCGCTGGGCTGGGCTCCCAGAGCGACGGCGATGTTGACGAACGATTCAAGGCTGGGGAGGTGGGTGCCGCGCTCGATGCTCGAGAGCTGGCTGACCGAGACTCCGGAGCTTTCGGAGAGGTCCTTGAGGGTCCAGTCGCGGCTGGCGCGTGACAGGCGGATCTGGCGGCCCAGTTCGGCGCGGAGGCGCTGCTGGGGCGACCCGCCGAGGCCGAACGTTGCGGCCGCCTGGCGGAGGATCTTGCGGAGCTCTTCGGGAGAGAAGGGCTTGGCGAGGTAGTCAAAGACATCCTGCTTGAAGGTGTTGCGCATGGTGGCGAGCGATGGGTATCCCGTGACGACGATGACGCACAGGCGTGCCCAGCGCTTGCGGAGTTCTTCGAGGACCGATTCGCCATCGTGTCGTCCCATCTTCATGTCGAGCAGGACGACATCGGGCTGGCGTGCTTCGACGCTGGCGTAGAGCTCATCGGGGGTGGCGACGGTGCGGACATCGTGGCCGTCGTTCTCGAGCAGGTCTCGGATGTACTCGCTGAAGTCGGCATCGTCGTCGAGCGTGATGATCGAGAGCGCGGGCGCATCGTTGCCGGGCTGGATCTCGGGGTCTCCTTGCTGCTTCGGGTCTGGCATTGATCGCTCCTGGAATCGTGTCCACCGGGATAGCGTGGGCTCGATGGTTGAGCCGCGGGAAGGCTATCTCGCGGGGAGTTTATCGCTGGCCGATGGGGCGTTTCGCGCGCCGTTGTCGCGGCATTCAGGGCTTGATAGTCCCTCCGTGGGCAGCATGATCTCGAAGACGGCACCGGCATTCGGGGCGTTGCGCGCCAGAATCAGGCCTCCGTGCTCGCGGACGATCCCCTCGGCGACGGCGAGTCCGAGGCCGGTTCCGTGGGAATCCATGCGGGTGCTGGCGAAGGGCTCGAAGAGGCTGGGCAGGATGGCCGGGTCGATGCCCGGCCCGCTGTCGGCGATGGTGAGGGACACCCAGGCGCGACCGTCGCGGAGCGAATCACTGGAGTCGACGCGTACGGTTCCCTGACCGTCGAGGGCGTCGACCGCGTTGCGCAGGAGGTTGACCAGGACCTGGGTGAGGCGGTCTCCATCGCCCAGGACGGCGGAATCGTTGCTGACATCGATGACGACTTCGATGCGGCTTGCATCGCGGTCGAGGCTGACGAGGGTCCAGGCTTCTTCGACGATCTCGCGGAGGTTGATGCGGTCGCGGCTGGGCGGTCGGACGCGTGCGAAGTCGAGGAGGCTCTCGCTGAGGCGTTCGAGTCTGCGGACGACGCGGAGCATGAGCGAGGCTCGTTCTGGGGGAACCGGGGCACCGTGATGGGCGGCGATCTCCTCGACGCTGCCCTTGAGGACGGCGAGCGGTGTGTTGAGCTCGTGGGCGATGCCCGCAGACATCATGCCGAGGCTGGCGAGGCGGTCGGCATCGGCGAGGTTGCGTCTGGCGGTTTCGAGGAGGTGGTTCTTGCGTTTGAGCTCGCCCGCGACTTCTTCGAGGGAGCGGAGCGCGCCGGCGAGGTCGGTTTCTTTCTGCCTGAGCGAGCCGACGGTCTCGTTGCGCGAGCGCATGATCTGGCCGATCTCGTCGGAGGTGATGTCGGTTTCGGGGATGATCTCGCGATCGCGTCTGCCCTCGCGGGCGGCATCATCGGCC
>JBIPMO010000028.1:0-17088 GCA_044369085.1 Phycisphaerales bacterium | reverse complement strand
CCGTACACACTGATAGGCCCGTACTTCCAGATCAGTCCAAGGCAGTAGCATTCAAGTTCACTATGGCGATCAGTTTTCACTTGATCACTATAGCGCGCCGCGGACGTATAGTTCTAATAAGACGAATTAGTTTTACGATGGCATCAGCCCGAAGCACCCGGCCCGACGTCGCTTCGCACGACCCCGCCGTACGCCGCTCACTCACCGACTAGGGACACCGACCTACCCGCTTCCCGCAAGAGCTCGGCGCGCAGCTTGATCTCCTGGCGGCCATGCTCGGCGTACAGGCGGGAAAAGGCGTCATGATTCTCCGCTGCCCACGCGATGATCTGCTCTTCAGCGACCGTCAGAGCCAGCTGCGCCCTCTCAAACCAGGCTCGCCGCTGGGGCTCGTCGATCACGTCGAGGTACAGCATCCGAGATCGGAGCGGATCCAGGCTCATCGCCACCACATCCGGCGAGAACGGCGGCGAGACCCACTCCCGGAGCACCGCGAGCCCCTTGCGGGTGATGGCGTACTCCGTGCTCTTGCGGCGCCCGTGGGCGATCGTCGCGGCGGCGATCAGTTCCTGACGCTCGAGTCGCTGCACCAGCGGGTACATGGCCCCCGCGCTCCCGCTCCATTGCTGGCCGGGGCACTGCAAAAAGGCCTTCCGCAGCGAGTAGACGCTCATCGGCCCGCGCTTCCAGATCACCCCGAGGCAGTGGCACTCCAAGTCGCTGTGTCGACGCGTCGGCATGATCGCGCTGACTTTAACAAAGTAAGAAACAAGTCCAATCTAGTACGAAACGCACCATTGGGGCGAAACGATCCATATGTGGACAAGTCATTCAGTATCACCGTGATACGGCATATACCGTACCGCTTCCGTACATCTCGTCGCCCCGGCCCGCGAGACTCGAAGTACGGCATTTCGCGGACCCGCCGGCTGCGTTTGCCCCCGGAGTATGGCATAGTGGTTCAGTGCGGTCGGTCACCTGACCGGACTTGGGGTGCCGGCCGGGGCGGGGTAATCGTGGAGGACGGCTCGTTCCATGCAAACCAATCGTCTGATGCTGGTGGTCGCCATCGCGGCGGGTGTCATCGCGATGGCGGCGGCGTTCGGGTATCTCCGGTCAGTCTCAGGGGCTTCGGCGGCCGAGGCGGCCGAACCTGGGGTGGACATCCTCGTGGCCGCATCGGACCTGCCCCCCGACCACGTCATCGATCCGGCCAACGACTTCAAGTCTCAGAAGGTCCCATCCCGCACCTTCGCGACGATGGTCCGATCGGCGGTCAAGGCCGATGAGCGCGGCTCGCTCCGCGGGCGGAGGCTCAGCAGCCCGGTCCCCGCGGGCATGCCGCTGACCTACGCCGACCTGGTGAGCATGGCCACCCTCGACATCTCTCCGGGCAGCCGAGCCATGTCGATCAGCGTCGACACGGCGGGAACCCTGGGCGGGCTGCTCGTCCCCGGGGATCGCGTTGATGTCGTGCTCGCGTGGCAGCTCCCCAAGGAAAAGGACCAGCAGTCGCGCAACACGCCCCAGAGCACCGAGGAGGCGATCAGCCAGGTGCTCGCTCAGGCGGTCGGGGATGCGCAGGAACCGCGGGAATGGGGGGCGAGAACGCTGCTTTCCAACGTCCGCGTGCTCGCGATCGGGCAGTCCCTGAACAAAAGCCGGGAGCAGTTCGTGTTCGAAGACCCGGGGCGTGCGTCGGGCGGAACCCAGGTTGTCACGATCGAGCTGACGCCCGACGAGGCGCTGGAGCTCGTGCGGGCGACCGGCGGCAACCGCGGCAAGCTCACGCTGCTGCTCCGCCCGGCCGAAGGCGCCGCCGCGCCCCCGGCCGCGGGTTCGACGTTGCAGTGATTCGGGTTCAGGAGTGCTCCGATGCGCGTGGTGGTTCAGGACACCCTCCGAAACCAGCAATGGGTCGCCTACGAGGGCGTCAGCGGCTTTTCCGTGGGCCGGGGCGAGGAGTGCGACATCTGCCTGTCGGCCTCGCGGTTCATCTCGCGCATCCACGTCCAGGTGGAGAAAAGCCCGCAGGGGTGGGAGCTCCGCGTCGACGAACGGGCCAAGGATGTGCGCGTCGACGATGAGGTGCTGACCCCGGGCGGCAAGGCCGTGCTCAAGCCGGTCAGCCAGGTGCGGCTCGCCGAGTACGTGCTGACGCTCTTCCAGGAGGATGCGGCCAAGGCCAGGACTTCTGATGCCGAGGACCTCAACACCCTGCAGCGCGAGCTGCACGCGGGCGTCCTCCGGCGGCTGGACCTCCGGCGCGCCAACCAGACCCGCGTCGAGGCCAGCGGTGAGAGCCTCGAGCAGATCAACACCATCATCGATGATCTGCTGCACACCGAGTTCAAGGATCGGGTCTACGCCAGCGTAGCCACGCGGCGGCGAATCATGGGGATCGTCTACGAGAACCGCGTGGTGGCGAGACTCTCGACGGTGGGTGCCAAGCAGACGCTCGACATCGAGCGGATCGAGACCCCCGGGCTGAACATCGCGCTCGAAGAGGCTTCCGAAGAGTTCACGCAGCGCCTGTGCCGGAGGCTCGGGCTGGAGCTGACGCCCGAGACCGCCGATGCGGACATGGAGAAGCTCAACACCAGGCTGCGTGATGTGCTCCCGGCGATCATCGAAGAGACCCCCGACAACGTCCAGTTCTACCTGGTGTCGCGGTTCTTCAAGAAGGTGATCTGCGACATGATCTTCGGGCTGGGCCCGCTGCAGGACCTGCTCGATACCCCTTCGGTCTCGGAGATCATGGTGGTGCACCCCGAGCTGGTGTACGTCGAGCGGGGCGGCCGGGTGGTGAAGAGCAACCGGACGTTCCTGGGCGATGATGCTCTGCTGAGCGTGATCGAACGGATCGTGGCGCCGCTGGGCCGGCGCATCGACCGGTCGACGCCATTGGTGGATGCCCGGCTCAAGGACGGCTCCCGCGTCAACGCGGTGATCCCGCCGCTGGCGCTCAAGGGGCCGTGCCTGACGATCCGGCGCTTCTCGCGCCGGCGCATCACGGTGGATGACCTCATCCGCTGGGGCGCTTCGACCGAGGCGGGCTTTGCGCTGCTCGAAGGGTGCGTCCGCGGGTACAAGAACGTGGTGGTGGCGGGCGGCACCGGCTCGGGCAAAACCACGATGCTCAACACGCTGTCGTCGTTCATCCCTGAAGAGGACCGCGTGGTGACGATCGAGGACGCGGCGGAACTGCAGCTGGCCCAGGACCACGTGGTGAGCCTCGAGACGAGGCCCGCCAACGTCGAGGGCAAGGGGGCGTACACGATCCGCGATCTGGTCAAGAACGCGCTGCGCATGCGCCCCGACCGCATCGTCGTCGGCGAGTGCCGCGGGCCCGAGACGTTCGACATGCTCCAGGCCATGAACACCGGTCACAGCGGGTCGATGACGACGCTGCACTCCAATAGCAGCCAGGACGCGATCGCCCGCATCGAGACGATGTGCCTGATGGCTCTGGACATCCCGCTGACGGCGCTGCGCCGGCAGATCGCCTCGGCGGTCGAGGTGGTGGTCTTCGTGCAGCGCCTCAAGTCCGGGGCCCGCAAGGTCTCGCAGATCACCGAGGTGATCGGGGTGCACCCCCAGACGGGCGAAGTTGAAACACGCGACGTGATGGCCCTGAACGACGACAAGAAGAACCCCACCATCGTGCCCACCGGGTACATGCCCTCGTTTATGGGCGACCTGGTCGACCGGGGCCTGATCGACCTTGAGAAGTGGTTCGCGCCCATCGCATGAGCACCGACACGCCAATCCTGGTGGTCATCGCCGTGCTCGTCGGCATCTCGCTGGCGGCGTTCATGTGGTGCCTGTCGCCGATCATCATCGGGCGATTCCGGGCCGATGTGCGCTACCTGGAGCACACGATCTGGCAGTTCACCCCCGAGCCCTACGACGGCCGGAAGCACGTGCTGATCTTCTATGCGGCGTGGATCGCGGCCGTGGTCGCGATGGCGATCTTCCTGCCCTGGCCCGCCACGCTGCTGTTCTCTGGGATCCTGCTGTGGGCGCCCCGGCAGGTCCTCGCGATGCGCTGGGAGAAGCGTCGCAAGATGATCGACCTGCAACTGGGCCCGGCGGTGCTTCAGATGGCCAACAACGTGGCCTCCGGGATGACGCTCTCGCAGGCGATCGAGCGCGTGGCCGAGCGCGTCGACGAGCCGATCAAGACCGAGTTCGCGGTGATGGCCAACTACTGGCGCCACGGTGCCGAACTGAGCTCGGCGATCGATGAGGCCAAACGCCGGCTGCAGCTGCCCAACTTCAACCTGTTCGCGTCGGCCGTGCTTGTCAACCAGAAGATGGGCGGCAACGTCGTCGATACGCTTGAGCGCCTCGGGCAGTCCCTGGGCAGCATCCAGAAGATGAAGGAGGAGATCTACGCGGCGACCTCCGAGGGCCGGGCCAACATCAAGGTGCTCAGCATCGCCCCCATCATCATGATGGGCATGGTCGCGGTGATGGATTACGAGGCGGTCGTCATGCTGTTCACGCGGCCCATGGGGTGGGCGGTGCTCGCGGTGGCCGCCGGCCTGACGGCCGCGGGGACGCTGTGGGCCTGGAGGATCATGAATGCCGCCGTCTGACGCCGTGACCGTCGGGAACGTATGGCTGCTGGCGGCGGCTTCGCTGCTGCTCGGGGTGGCCGTGTTTCTCGTGATCATGTACATCGGCCGGGCGGTCTCGGCTGGCGGGCTGGCGCCGGTCGCGGGCGTGATCGATGAGACCCAGCGCCGCCTCCGCCGCGAGCAGGGTAAACAATCCTCCTCGTTCTTTGCGCTGGTGCTGGCGGTGCTCCCCGTGGTCACGCGATTCACGAAGCAACTGCCGCTGGATTCGCTCAAGAAGGACCTGGTCGAGCGCTACGCGCGGGCCGGCTGGCCCGGCGGCCTGCAGGATGATGAACTCGTGGCGCTCGGGCTGATGCTGGGCGTGGGCCTGATGCTGCTGATCATCCCCTTCGCGGCGTTCCTGGACCCGATCTACATGCCCGCGGCGATCATCGGGCTGCTGCTGGGGCCGGGGCTGATCTCCAACGACCTGGCGGGCAGGGCCACGACGCGCGAGATGAACATCGCCCGCGTCATGCCGTTCGTGCTGGACCTGCTGGTGCTGACGCTCCGCGCCGGGGCCTCGATGTCCATGGCCATGGACCGCATCTCCGAGGACTACAAGAGGCACCCCATCGGCGAGGAGTTCAAGGCGATCCTGTCGGATGTCGAGATGGGCGTGACGGCTCGCGAAGCGTTCCGAGCCTTCGGCGAGCGGGTGCCGATCCCTTCGGTGCGTTCGTTCGTCGACGAGTTGATCCAGTCCGAAGAGCTGGGCCGCCCGATCGCAGATACGCTCGAACGGCTCTCGAACCGCGCCCGTGACCGGCGCATCTCCGAGGCGAACGCCCTGGCGGGCAAGGCCAAGGTGATGGTCCTGGTGCCCGGCATGCTGGTCTTCATCGCTACATTGATCCTGCTGTTCGCACCCTTCGGAGTAAAGTTCTACTACGGGGGTTTCACGCTCGGGAACTGACGAGCCGCGGCGGCGCGGCGTGACGCAACGCATGGGACACTTCCTCTCGGTCATCTCGGGCGTGGACGACGGCAAGAGCTGCCTCATCGGGCAGGGCGAGGTGCTCATCGGCCGCAGCCCGACCGCGACGATGGTGCTCAAGGACGAGACCGTCTCGTGGGAGCACGCGGTGGTGCTCGAGTCCGAGGGCAAGCTGATCGTCCGCAACCTGTCGGCGCTGGGGACGCGCGTCCGCGGCCGGCGCGTGACCGGCGACACCAAGCTTTCGCCCAATGATGAGATCGAGCTTTCCCCGACGTGCAAGCTGCTGGTGGTGTCGCAGGACGAGGTGGACAAGCCCACCTCCCCCCTGACGATCGCGCTCATCGCGGCGGTCGCGCTGCTGATCCTGGG
The DNA here is from genome assembly GCA_044369085.1 of Phycisphaerales bacterium. GTDB lineage: Bacteria > Planctomycetota > Phycisphaerae > Phycisphaerales > UBA1924 > JAEUIV01. The sequence goes on along the minus strand of JBIPMO010000028.1, from coordinate 11,154 downwards.
CGGGGCTGGCATCGCCATGTTCCTGCTGAACCAGGACCAGAGCAGGCCGATGACCGGCTTCCACTGGCGGCAGGCCTACACGAGGCTGAACGAGCGCGTCGAGCGCTGGGAGGCCGAGCGGCTAGTCCCCTCCGAGATCGGCGACCTGCTGCGCGACGGGTGGCGTTACGAGCAGATCGAGAACTTCAAGGGGGCCAACGAGCGCTGGCTTCGGCTGTCCTCGATGCTGCTGACGCTGCGCTCACGCCCGATCACCGGGGATGAGCTGACGTTCGCCGAGAGCACGCCCCCGAGCAAGCGGGCGCTGCACATCCTGATGGGGTGGGACACCAGCGGCCGCAGCGGCGCCCCCGAGTGGAACTCCGATGACGCGTACGCGGATGCGCTGGTGTGGTTCGCTCGGCAGCGGGCCGAGACCACCCGCAAGACCCTCGAAGAGATCGAGAAAAAGGCCAAAGGGAGCGGGGTCAAATGAAAAAGCGGCTGGGCAACTTCGAGCTTCTGGAACAGATCGATCCGGGCGGCTACACGGTCGTGTGGCGCGCGATCGAGCAAATGGGCCACGGCATCACACGCCCGGCCGCCGTCAAGCTGCTCCAGGGCTGGCAGACGCAGAACCAGGAGCAGATCGACCAGCTCCGCAAGGAGGTGTCGGCGCTCGCGGACATCTGCCAGTGCCCCAACATCGTCACGATCTACGCCTTCGACATCGACGAGGAGATCGGCCCCTGGATCGCCATGGAACTGGGCGGCCGAAGCCTGCGCCACTTCATCGGCGACGAGCAGGCCGAGCCGGGCGCCGTGCGTCAGTTGCTGCGCGACTGCCTGCGCGCGCTCATGGCCATCCACGGCGCTCGCCCGGTCATCATCCACCGCGACATCAAGCCCAACAACATCCTCAGCACCGAGTTCGGGTCGTGGAAACTGGCGGATTTCGGCCTCGCCAAGCGGTCCGAGACCGAGTCGACCCTCAACGTGCTGACGGTGCAGTACTCCGCCCCCGAGCTGCTGGATGTCACCCTTGGCAAGGAGTGCGCCGCGACGGACCTGTACTCGCTCGGCCTGGTCGCGTACGAGTATGCGCTCGGCCGCAAGGGGTACAAGGCGCAGTTTCCTTCGATCTACGACCCCTTCACCGACGAGAAAGCCAAGAGCGGCGACGATCGTCCCAAGTGGATGTACTGGCACACATCCCCGCAGATGACGGTCAAGCCGCTCGCCGAGGTGATCGAGGGGTTCCCCAAGGACCTGTCTGACCTGATCGCTTCGATGACGAGCAAATCGATCTCCGACCGCCCGGCGACCGCCGCGGACGCGATGGCCCGCCTGCACGAGGCCAGCGCCCCGCCGCGTCAGATGGTCTCGACATCTTCGATCGACAGTGTCCGCCGGTCCCGCAGCGAGAAGTCCTCGCTGGTGCCCATCCTCATGACGGGCATGGTCGCGGTGCTGGTGCTGACGCTCGCGGCATGGCTGTACATCGAGATCTCTTCACGGCCGGTCATCAGCCTGGCGAATGACGCATCGTTCAAGGGCGAAGCACCCATGGTGGCGGTGAGCGGGAAGATCAAGAACTTCCCCGGGCGCGGGTCTGCCACCATCCAGCTCGCCGATGGCGCGCGCTACCCGGTCACGATCGACAGCGACGGCGCGTTCTCGGCCGAGGTGCGTGTGGCACGAATCGGCGAGACGGGCGGGCAGCTCCGCGTCCTCAGCGCGACGGGCACGGAGCTTGCTTCGCGCAACCTCCGCATCGAGCGCCAGCCGCCGCGGCAGGTGACTGTTGTCACCACAACCCGCCCGCCGGTCGCCGATGCGGTCGTGCGCATCAAGGAAGCGGGGTCTGAGACGCCGATCGCCATCCGCACCTCGGCGAACGGGCAGGCAGAAGCCGTCGTGAAGTTCGGAAAGTTTGAGCTCGAGGTCGAGCACCCGCGCTACGCCCCGGGAGCGGGCTCCTTCGAGACGGGCGTGGACCCCACGCGAACCGTCACCGCCACGCTCAACCCGCTGTCGGAAGGCGACATCGCGTCCAAGCGCCGCGGGCTGCTCGGCGAGCTCGAAGATGTGCTGCGCCGCGTCACCGGCGGCGACAAGGCGGCGCTCGAGCGCCTCGCCGAGATCCGGCGCGACATGATCCTGATGGAGCCCACACCCAACGCGCCCGAAGCTCAGCGCCGTGTTTCGATCATGCAGGAGATGATCGATACGGCCGACCGGGCGTTCGCGGGCGATGCGCGTGCCTCGGCCCGGCTCGCCGAGCTCCGCGCCGAGGTCGTCCAGGCCGAGGCCAGCGCTCAGGCCGTCGCGGGCAGCGAGCAGCGCCAGGCCCTGATGCGCGAGCTCGCGGAGCTGACCGACCGGGCCGCCGCTCGCGACGCCGCGGTCCTGCCCCGCCTGCGCCAGTTGCAATCGGACATCCGCCAGCTCGACGCCGAGGAGGGGGCATCGGCCCAGGCCTCCGCGCGCCGTGCCCGTCTGCTCGGCGAGATCGGCGAAGCGGCCGAGCGGGCGGCACGCGGTGATGCTCAGGCCGCCGTGCGGCTGCGCGAGGCACGCCGCGACCTGGAAGGAATTGAAGTGCCGCGCGTGACCAGGGGCATCTCGCCCAAGCGGGCCGAACTCGCCGACAAGCTCGATGATGCGGCCTCGCGGGCCGCCAAGGGTGAGGAGGCCGCGGTTGGCGAGTTCAAGCGTCTTTCCGCCGAGATCCAGGAGCTCGACAAAGATGAGAGCGTGCAGCCGGTGACCGCCAACCGCCGCGCCCGCCTGCTGACCGACATGCTCGCGCTGGCCGAGCAGGCCGGCCGCGGGAACATCGATGCGGCGCTGCGTCTCAAGGGGCTGCAGCGCGACCTCGCGGCGCTGGACGGCCGCACGACCGTCGCCACGAGCGCCGATGAGGATGTCAACGCACGACGGCGCACCGCGCTGGTCAGGGAACTCGGAGACCTCGTCGGAAAGCTCAAGGCCGAGGACACCGCCGCCCCCGAGCGCATCCGCAAGGTCCGCTCCGAGCTGCAGATGATCGATGTGTCAGAGGGGGGAGCGACAACGACCATCGGCCGCCGCCGCGCGGACCTGCTGACCGAACTCGCCGCGACGACCGAGCTGGCTTCGGCTCGTGATGAGAACGCGGTGGCTCGCATCCGCGACATCCAGCGCGAACTGGCGGTCCTGCTCGCGGTCGAGCAGGCGGGCGGCGACGCCGCCGCCTTCGCGACCCTCGCGACGGAACTGCTCGGCGGGCCGCCCTCGCTGGACCTGATCGACCGGGCCACGCTGCTCTCGCTCAGCGACAACCTGTTCCGGTCCTTCGTGGAGACGATCGTGCCCACCGGCGCGATCTCGGTCGAGACGGTGCCCAATCTCCGCCGCGTGCGGGTTCGCGGCACCGTCCTCAACGACCGCGAGATGCAGCTGCTCATGGTGCGACTGGAGCCGGCGCTGCCGCGGCTCATGACCGAGCTTCGCGTCGACCCGTGGGCCGTGTGCCGCCGGCTGGGCGAGGAACTCGCGAGCAATGGCGCGACCAAGGTCCGAGTCCACCCCCACATCGCCACGAACGACAACGAGATGTTCGTTCAGTACGAGAAGTCCAGCGGCGTGGCGGGCGAAACCGTGATGACCATCAGCCGCCGCTTCGTGATCGACAGCGACCTCATCAGGTTGCAGGCCTTCTGATCGGCGTGCGACTATTCGGTCAGCCCGAGGACCGCTCGCGTGTTCTCATCGAGCGTCTGGTTGCGTGAGGAGACGAACCAGCCCTGCACCCGGCCGCTCTCAAATGCGTCCTGGGTGTTCACGTAGGGGTGGCCCTCCCAGGTCCACGGCGAGCGCGGGACGGTGGCCTGGGCGAGAAAGTCGTAACCGATGTTCCAGAACGCGCCGGCCGAAGCGTTGACGGTGCCGCTCGAAACCCCGTGAACGACCCGGTTGGGCAGGTTGCGGTAGCCCGCCATCGCCTGGGCCGCGCCCAGAACCGGCACGGGGATGATCGTCGGCGGGCGGAGGCCCTCGCCCTCGGCCATCGGAGGGAGCAGCAGGCTTTCCTGGAAGGTGGCCGCCTGGGTGAAGGTCCGGCGGTTGGCGCCGATGATCAGGAAGTGCTCCTGCTTCCACATCACCCAGATGGCAATCGAAAAGAGCAGGAAGAACAGGATCGTGCTGGTGCACAGCAACAGCTCGACGAGCGCAACGCCGCGGCGGGCGGGCGCATCAGTGGATCGCGATGAACCTGAGCGTCGCTTCGTCATTGGCTCGGACTCCGATGTTGCGGAAAAAGGCCTGGGTTTCGGCATCGCCGTTCATCGCGTTGCGGATCTGATCGCCCAGAGCCAGCCGGGGCTGCCACGTCCAGCCCCAGTCACTCCAGACGCGGAAGGGCCACGGGTTGCTGAAGTTGATCATGCGCAACCGCTCATCGAGCGAGTTGTACGTCTCGGCCTGGGCGTAGGCCAGGCATGAGTCGAGCGGGTTGATCGGCCACCGGAAGATCCCCTGGGCCATCAGCCCGGCCGAACTGACGTTGCTGTTCTGTACCGTCGCGAAAACGGAGAATGGCGCGCGGAGAGCCACGGTCGAAGGCCCGGGCTCGACCGGGCCGATCTGCGTCGTCAGCACGTGGTGCTTGAAGCCCTGGCTGATCGATGTCGAGATGATCGAGGTCGCCGTCGACCCGGCCCAGACGCCCTGCGCGTTGCCGAGCTGGGACCACATCGCGAACTCGGCATCCTGGGGCAGCCCGCCATCGGAGTGGACCATCCGCAGAGCGAGCACGCGCGTGAAGCTGACGGGGGTGCCGGGGACCAGCGGCGGGCGGACCGTGCCGGCGCCGTCGATCGGCCGCGTGAGCCTGATCCGCATGCCGTAGTACTGCTCGAGCTTCACCCGCTCCTGCTCGATCAGGATCGGGGTCTGGTCGATCCACTGGCGCTGGAAGGCGTAGAGCTCGTCGATGCGGCGGAGGAAGCGCTGGTCGGCGACGGCCGCGGCGGCGGTGGGGAAGCGCTCGGACATGAATCGCTGCCAATACGGGAACTCCACAGCGCGCTGTGCCAGCCTCGCGGCCCGCTCGGCGGGCGTCGGGGCGGAGTTGATCCTGGCGTTCCAGATCGATGGAACGGTCGAGCCCACCGCGACCGCGCCGGTCGCGGCGACGTGAGCCGCCGCGTTGCGGAGGATCAGCATGTTCGTGGCCGTGACCACGTTCATGCAGCGGCTGTTCCACATCGCGGCCGTGTAGGCGGCCGAATCGGCGGCGTTCTGCGCCTGGAGCCTGCCGGCGATGACGTAGCCGGTATTGAAGACCATCGCGGCGCACGCGTAGAGGACGATCATGATGATCAGAAAGAAAATGTTGACGCTGCCCTGGCTGCGGCGGTGCATGCGAGCGATGGCTCGCAAAGCCCGCCCGATGCCGACCCCGGCGGCCCGGTCGTCCAGCAGCAAATCAAGGACATCGCGAAGTGCGGCGTTCATAGCGGCGGGAACCCCCCCACCATGGCCGCGGGAGCTGCCTGGCGACCGCCCGTGGACTGCACCGTGGCGGTACCTTCGAGCGTCACGGCCCGGCCACCACCGAAAGGCGCCGGGACCGTCAGCCCGGGCATCACCGAGATCGCCGGGATGCGCACGATCATGAAGTAACGCACGGTCGCGGTGATGCGCCGCGGCGGGGGCAGCGCCGGGTTGCGGGGGAAGGCCCCCGTCGATTCAGGGTAGGACTCGGTGAAGGTGATGTTCGAGGCGATGCGGGTGTACATCATCCGGCGCGGGAAGTCGTTCGTTCCCCAGATGAAGTTCTGGTTCGTGAAGATGCGCTGCATCGCCGAAGCCCCGTGGTTCTGCGCCGGGGCGAGCGGGGCGTACGGGGAGAGGATGCACAGGATCAGGTCGGCGGCATCCTCGAGGGTGGCGCGATTGGCCGGGAGAAACTCCTCGGACTGAATCGCGGTGGTCCGCCCGTAACTGACGGCGGCCGCCCGCGCGGCGGTGAACGCCGAGTACTGCACGATCAGCCCGCAGTTGGCCACCACCGACATGTGGCATATCAGCAAGAGCATCCAGAAGAGCGGGACCATCGCGAGCAGGAACTCGGTGGCCACGATCCCGCGATCATCCGGGGAAATCATGCGCCAGTTCCGACCGCGTCGGTACAGCGCGTGGATCAGCCGGCCGATGAGGACCATCAGCAGCGTGACCGAACCGATCACCGCGAACCAGAAGACCCTGTTGCCCGCCGGATCGGGGCCGAATCCCAGCGCCTCGGCGACCGAGGTCGGCCGCGTTGAGACATAGATGAGCGAGATCGCCGCCGCGAGCACGACCAGATCGGGCACCAGTCGCGCCGCCGTGCGCCCCAGCCCCGCGGGGACTGCGCGGAACGAGATGGATGCAGCGCTCATCGCGGCACCCCTTCCATCGCGAGCCGCAGCAGCGGCTGATGCAACTGCACGAACTGCGCCAGCACCAGCCCCGCGAGCAGCGAGACCGCAAAGGGGGCCTCGGATGCTCGGAACCGGTAGACCTTGGACAAGCCCAGCGTAGCGCCCAGCGCCGAGAGGATCTTGATGGCAATTTTCTGCAGCAGAGCCACGGGCTTGCCGCCCAGCGCCCAACTGAGCACCCCCAGCGCCGCCGCGATCACCAGCGTGTTGAAGAGCACCGGCAGCGTCTGCGAAAGCCCGAGCATCGCGCCGACCGCCGCGAGCACCTTGACATCGCCCCCACCGAGCCCGCGGGCCATGAAGGAGACAACCCCGATGAACGCGCAGAGAAGGAAACCCAGCAGCCCCTCGCGCAGCCCGGGAGCCGCGAGCCAGATCTGCGCGGTGCCCGCTTCCGCGTAACTGAGCGCGGGGGCGAGGGCCAGGTTCACCGCGAGCCCGATCAGGATCGCCGGGTACGTCAGCAGGTTCGGGATGCGCCGATAGGCCGCATCGAACGCCGCGGAGGTGAGCAGCACAAGGAAGCAGAGCACGGGCACGAAAAAGCCCGAATCGTGCGATCGCGTGCCGATCTGAAGCCCGGAGGCGATGACCGCGGCCAGCGAGAGCCCCCCCACCCACCACGACGCGGCGGTGCGCACCTGTGAGTTTGAGATCGGTGCGACATCCGAGCCGCCCGGTTCCGCTGCGGAAACGACAACGCCGCCCGGCGAGCCGGTGGGTGACACGTGCATCGGGGTGGCCTGATCGGTCGACACCGCGGGCAACGCTCCGAAGGGTGGCGTTGATGCGCGCTTCACGATCAAGCCGCGAATGCGGCGTCACGCACGGCTCGCCGGGCGGCGAGGATCAAACGAGTTCGTAGTCTCGGAAATCCGAGTTCATTCGGCGATCGTGCCGATGTTTGAGCCGGTTTCGGCGTCCCCCTTGGCGGTGTCGGCCTTGCTCATCGCGTAGCGGGCAACCACGAAGATGCCGATCAACACCAGCAGACCGACCACGATGAGCAGCACCCACTCAACAGTGTTCGGGGCGGACTCATCTTTGTGGATACGAACGAGCGAGCGACGGAGTTTGTTCAGCATGAGGCACAGCTCCCATTTCTTTGCGGCTGACCCCCAACCCTGGGGCACACCAGCCAAGTGGCGGGCAACTCTATCAGACTACAAACCGATTCACGGGAAGGGAAGTGAAATCACCCCGATGATCCGGTAAAAGTACATGAATACCACCTGTAGTAGAAGGGGTACCGCCGCGAGCAGAGGAATAGTGAACCCCGCCGCGACCAGCAACCACTCCGTTGTGAGCGTCCCCGCATCATCTGTTAGGATTTCAGAAGGATCTCGGCGCTCAGCCATGGCCGTGCCCCCCACCGGCTGCCCCGCCCGCCGGGCGGCCGTTCGGGAAGATGATCCGCTCGGTCAGCTTAACGCGGTCCGTCAGCCCCAGCCAGCCGATGTCCTTGGCGACGGTGGGGATCTCGCCCGTCCATTTCAGAACCGGATCGGCCCCGGTGGTATCGAGGTTGAAGATGTCGCGAAGCTTGTAGGTCCCGCTGGGCTCGTCGAACTCGACCTCGGAGATGTGCGTGATCAGGCGTCGCCCGCTGTGCAGACGGCTGGTCTGGACGAATAGGTCCACGGCCAGCGCGATCTGGCGGCGCAGCGCCATGATCGGCAGCCCGATGTCGGCCATGAGGCACATGGTCTCGAGCCGACCGCAGGCCTGCGATGGCGTATCGGCGTGCAGGGTCGCGAGCGATCCGCGGTGGCCCGAGGTCATGGCCTGGACCATGTCCAGGGCTTCGCCGCGGCGCACCTCGCCGACGATGATCCGGTCGGGCCGCATGCGCAGCGACGCAACAAACAGGTCGCGGACGGTGATCTGCCCCTTGCCGTAGGCATCGGCCGGGCGGGCTTCGAGCTGCACGACGTGCTCTTTCTGCACCTGCAGCTCGCGCGTGTCCTCGATGACAATGATGCGGTCCTGGTCGGCGATGTAGCAGGAAAGGATGTTCAAAAGCGTGGTTTTGCCCGATCCCGTGCCGCCGCTCACGACGACGTTGAGCGATGCCTCGATCGCGAGCTGAAGGAACTCAAGCCCCTCGGGGTTGATGGCGTTGCGTTTGATCAGGAACTCGGGGTTCACTGCCGACCGGCTGAACCGGCGGATGTTCACGCTCGTCCCCGCGGCGTTGATCGGCGTCAGAATGATGCACACGCGCGAGCCATCGGGCAGGCGGCCATCGAGGATGGGATCGCGCTCCGAGATGGTCTTGCCGACGTACTGCGCGATGTTGTTCGCGGCCGACCGGAGGGCGGCCTCGGACTCGAACTTGTTCTCGACTCGCACGATGCGGCCGCCGCGCTCGACATAGATGTTGTCGAACCCGTTGACCATGATCTCGCCGACCGTCTCGTCGTTCATCAGCGGGACCAGCGGGCCGAGGAAGTAGTCGATGCCCGCGCGGAACGCCCGCTGGGCGCCCGTCTCGGGGTGAGGCGCTGCTGGCCTGGCCGTGGTCCCGTTGGTTCCGCCGTGGCCTGACATCGTGGAAAATCGCCTCCGCTGACTGGACCCGGGTCCGGCCGCAATGCAAAGTATCGAGTTCTTGACCCCCGGGGTCAATCACATTCCCTCCGGATGCGGTCTTTCGCGTTGACCCCGGTAGCGGAAATCAGTTAGGGTTTGCAGCAATCATGGGTGTGCGATCGAATCGTGGCGGTGCGGGATGCTGGGGCCTTGCGCGCATTGCGGCGTCGCTGGGAGCCGGGCTGTGGGTCATCCCTGCATTGGCGCAGGGTCAACCGGCGGCCAGTGCGCCCCCCGCTACTAGCTCAGCCCCCGCGGCGGCGACCCCCGCCCAGCCCGCCGGGAATATCACGCCGCAGAACGTCGCGAGCGCACCTTCGGGCGGCAAGAAGGACGAGCCGGAGCTGCCCTCGTTCTGCGAGGTGCGGGTTTCGGAGTTCATGACGGTCGACCTGATCGTCCAGAATGATGACATCCGCAACGTGCTCCAGAAGCTCGCGGTCCAGTCTCGCCGCAACATCGTCCCGTCGCAGGCGGTTCGCCAGAAGGTGACCGCGACGATCTACGGTGTGCCCTTCTACGACGGTCTGGATGCCCTTCTGTCGGCGAACGGGATGGGTTACATCGAGCGCGGGGAGTTCATTTACGTCTACACGGGCCCGGAACTGGCGATCCTCAAGGCCGATGAGAAGCGCCGCGTGGTGAAGGTGATCTCGCTGGACTACCTGCGCGCCGACGACGCCATCTCGTTCGCCCGCAGCCTGCTGTCGGCCGAGGGCAAGATCGAGGCCACGCGCGATACGGGCGGCGCAGGGGCGACTTCAGCCGATAAAGCCACTTCGCAGAGCGACGGATCCATCTACACCCCCGGGCAGAACGAGTTCGCAACCCTGAACGCTCTGGTCGTCCACGACTTCCCCGAGAACGCCGCGGAAGTCGAGGACCTGCTCCATACCCTCGACACCAAGCCCTCGCAGGTGCTCATCGAGGCCACGATCATCCAGACGACGCTGACCGAGGCCAACGCCTTCGGCGTCGACTTCGCGGTGCTTTCGGACGTGCAGTTCACGGATTTCTTCAACTTTCCCCGCGCGTTCAACCCCCAGGGCTTCCGCAGCCAAGACCGGACGCCCAGCGAGGACGAGTTCACCCCGGATCGTGACAACCGCAACTTCGCGACCAGCACCGCGGGCAACACCGGCCAGGGCCCGGCGACATTCCGAGGCGGGTTCATCAAGAACGACATCGGCGTATTCATCCGAGCGCTGGATGAGGTCAGCGATGTCTCGCTGCTCTCGAACCCCAAGGTGCTGACGCTCAATCGCCAGCGGGCCCGCGTGCTCGTCGGAACGCGCGTCGGGTACCTCGAGACCACCGTGGTCGAGAACCAGGTGCTGCAGAGCGTCAAGTTCATCGACACGGGCATCGAGCTCGACATGCGGCCGTTCATCCTGCAGAACCAGATGATCCGTCTGGAGCTCGCGCCAAAGGTTTCGCAGGTCACCTTCCGCACGCTGACCGGTGTGGGCGGGCAGAACCAGCAGATCCCCGATGAGCACATCCAGACCGTGAATACCGATGTTCACGTCCCCGGCGGCTACACCGCGGTGCTCGGCGGCCTGTTCCGCGAGGATGTCACCAACAAGCGCTCGCAGGTGCCGATTCTGGGCGACATCCCGCTCATTGGCGTCCCCTTCCGCGGGCAGGATGACAGCACCAACCGCACCGAGATCATCTTCCTCATCAAGCCCACGATCCTGCAGGACCGCATCCTGGTCGAGCAGGGCCAGCGCGGCGCCGAGTGGGGCGAAGCGGTGCGCGTCGGATCGCGCAACGGGCTCCTGCCGTGGAGCCGCGAGCGCCAGAGCGCCCGCCTGAACGTCGAGGCCGAGCGCCTCGCCGCGGATGGCAAGATCGATGCGGCTTTGTGGTCCGTCCGCCGGTCGCTGGAACTCAACCCGACCCAGCCCGATGCGATACGCATCCGCGAGTCGCTGCTCTCACGCCCGGAGGTCTGGCCCAAGCGCAGCATCATGGAGCGGCTCATCGAGGCCGAGGCGGCGGGCGGCGCAGTCATGCCCCTGCCCGGCGAGCCGGCGCCCATGCAGGAGCAGCCCGCGCCGGTGCCCGTTGAACCGGCGCCAGCGCCGGACCCTGCACCGGAGCCGTAACC